>SKNJ01000281.1 GCA_007120575.1 Thioalkalivibrio sp. | reverse complement strand
GTGCTGCCCCTGCTGACCGAGGAGCGCTACTACAAGGATTTGCGCTATGGCTATGCCCGGGGCTATCAGCCCGTCTATTACGTTCAGCGTATCCGCAATTACCGCGACGTGATTCGCCCGGTGTTCGTGCAGGGCCACGGCACCGATGGCGAGGTCGCCACCGGCGAACGCTAGTGTTGTAGTGCGGCTCGCACAGCAGTAGCGGGTTTCGGTCTCGGCAGGCGGCCGGGAGGAAGCCACCGTAAACACGAGCGTCCGATCCAGACCCACCCAACACCGGGCAGGCAGCCGGCCCGAAGGCACGTAAACACCTGCGGAAGACCACGGTCGGAAAACTCCGGCGCACGCGTCCAGGGCGCAACCCCTGCGTGTGGGTCAGGCGGGCGGCTCCAGCAGGTCCTCCAGGGCCCGACCCCACGGGCCCTGCAATTGCGCGGCATGCCATGCGCGGGTGTCGACCGCCTCCGGCAGGCCTTCGGTCAGCCAGGTCGCGAGCCGTCGCGCCAGCGCCGCCGTGTCGCCGGCGGGATAACGGTATGCCTCCGGGTACTGATCGGGATAGCAAAGGGCGTCCGGCACCAGCGGGCGAGCGCCGGCGCTGGCCGCCTCCAGCATCGCCAGCCCCTGGAATTCGTGCAGGGCCGTGGACACCACGATGCCCGCCCGCGCGAGTACGTCCAGATATTCCCCGCGCGGCAGGCATCCGTCGGCGATGATCCGCTCCCCCAGTTGCTCGCGCAATCGGCGCAGCGGTTCCGGGGCCTGGCGCGGACGTGGCCCAAGCAGCGCCAGGCGAAAGTCGTGCCCGTGCGCGGCCACCTCGAGTACCGCCTCGGCGAATGGTTCGGGGGCCTTGTCGTATTCCCACCGGTGGTTCCAGACCACCAGGGCCGGGTCACGCCGGTCGGCGGGGGCAGGCGCGACCGGGTCGACGGGCACCGGCAGCACGTGGCTGTGGGCGGCGATGCGTGCGCGGACACCCTTCGGTACCCGGTCGGGCATGCGCCGCAGAAGCTGTTCGGTGCCATCGAGAAACGAATCGCGGTTGAACGGTGAGTTGAAGGCGATGCGGTCGGCGGCCAGCGCCCCGTACAGTTGTACCATCTGGGGCTCGACCGAGCGCACCTGGTGCTCGCCTACCGGGTAGGCGAACTGGTTTTCGTGAAAGTAGTACAGCGTGGGCAGGCCCGTGAGCCGGGGCTGCAGACCACGCAGGGTCGCCAGGTCCACCATCGAGGTGGCCACCAGGGCGTCGGCCCGCACCTCGCGTAGCGCGTCCAGCCAGGACAGCGGGTTGCCGCGGATGCGCCAGCGGAAGTGGCGACCGGGCAATTCCAGTACCTGCCAGTCGAACCGATCGAAGGTCGTGGTCAGCCAGTCCGCCCACGCCGCGTGACTGTCGGCGCGATAGGCGGAGAGCAGCAGGATGCGCTTTCGTGGGTCCGGCACGCCGGGTTTGGCCTCCCCGTCCGCAAGGGCCGGCCGGTGGCAGAGCCCCTTGTGATTACCAGGTGAGGACTTTGCCGGCCGAGCCCAGTGAGGGCAAGGCCTGCGAAGGGGTGAGCAGGGGCAGATCCTGGTAGGCGAGGTCGGATTCGTCCATGCCGTTGAGATCCAGCGACTGGCGACAACCCATCACCTGAACGCCGTTGTCCATGGCGTTCTTCATGAAGTCGGCGATGCTCTTGCCGCCCTCCATCGGGTACAAGTTCTCGGCGATACCGGTTTTCAGCAGCTCGGTGGCCGGTCCGGTGAAGTACATGATCACGTTCTGTTCGGCCGCCGCAGCGGTGGCCGCGAGGAAGAACGCGGACGGCAGGCGGCGCTTGTTCTCGGGGCCGGTGATCATGATGACGACGAGGTCGGCGGTTTCTTCACTCATGGGGATGCTCCTGCGGTGATTCGGGTGCGGTCCAGCGTTCGCCGGCCATGGGCTCGTCGACCGGGGTGCCGGCGATGTGGTTGGTGTAGTTCGACAAGGTCTTCATGGCGATCGCCAAGATCACCTCCAGCATCTGCGGCGGGTTGTAGCCGGCGTCGAGGAAGGCCTGTTGGGTGGCTTCGTCGACCCAGCCGCGATGTTCGATCATGGCGCGGGTGAACCGGCGCAGTGCCTCCAGCTTGGGGTCGTCGATCGGCCGGTCCTCCCGCAGCGCGGCGATCACCGCGTCGGGTACGCCGGTCATGCGGCCGGTCATGCTGTGGGCCGCCATGCAGTAATCGCATTCGTGGTAGCGGCTGACGGTGAGCAGCAGGACGCCCTGCTCCACCGGCGAAAACGAGGTTTGCTGCAGCAAACCGTTCAGCGCCAGGTAGCCCTCGGCCAGGGGGGGTGCGCTGGCCATCTTGCGGATCAGATTGGGGACCATGCCGAAGGCCTGTTCGGCCTGGTCGAAGGCCTGTCTGGCGTCGGGGGCGCTGGCAACGTCGTGCAGGGGGAAGTGGTCATGGCTCATGGCGGACCTCCGGGGTCGGGTTCAGCAGGAGTGCGCCGAGCGCGGGGCCCAGGCGCAGGATGGTGTCCGGGTCCTGGTCGGCCTTGGCCATCACCAGGATCCCTTCCATCAGTGCGAGCCACTGTTCAGCGGCGGCGTCGGTGTCGGTACTGGGGGGGAGTTCGCCGTCGCGGACGGCCGTGTCCAGGGCGGCCCGAAAATGCGCGGTCACTGCATCCAGGTGGCGCCGGATTGCCCGGCGCATACCCGGGTTGTGGCTTCCCAGTTCCACAGCCAGGTTGCCGAACGGACAGCCGGGCAGCCGGCCGGTGTCCGTCTGCATGCGCGACTCGAAGGCGTGGATCGCGCGGACGAAGGCCTCGATGCGGTCGCGGAGCTTTCCGGTTCCGGTCAGCCCGGGGATCAGCACGTCGCGCTCGAAGTCCGCGTACAGCGCCTCCAGCATGGCCTGGGTCAGCGCCTCCTTGCCGGGGAAGAAGTGGTACAGGCTGCCTTTGCGTACGCCGGCGTGTTCGCAGATCTCGGCAATCCCGACGGAGGCGTAGCTGCGCGTGACGAGCAGTTCGCGCGCCGCCTGTAGCAGGGCCTGGCGGCTGGCGCCACGTTCGCTGGATGGATGTGCCGTGTCCATGACTTTGCAGATTAGTTGACCGGTCGGTAAAGTGCAAACCATGGATTCCCGGAAGGAGGATTTGTGCATATGTCCCGCGAGCCGATGGAGCACGAGTATGCCGGTGCCGGGGTCGCGATCCCGGTGCGCTACGCCGAGTCCTGGGAAGACGGCTTCGGGGCCCGGGGGTGGAAGCTGGACCTCCCGGGGCTGGGCGTGGACGTGATCGCGGCCACCCCGTACACCGGCGAGCGCATCCCCACCTCGGTGTTCATCCATGACATCGTGGATCATTACCTGTGTGGCTTTGCGTTGTCCGGCTACCTGGACGAGGCGGGTGCCCTGATCCAGTTGGCGCAGCGCACGGGCTCGGATCCGGTGGCCGATTTCGGGCAGATGATCG
>SKNJ01000090.1 GCA_007120575.1 Thioalkalivibrio sp. | reverse complement strand
GCAGCTATCGCATCGAGGGCGCCGGCGACGACCGGGTGCATGATCTGGGTCGTAATACGGAACTGCATCTGGTCACCGGCCGTTCCGAGGTGCGTGGTGACCGCGAGGGCGCCATCCGCTTTTTCCCCGACGGCTCCTCCACGGGCGGCCGGCTCACGCTCGAATCCGGCAACCGCGGCTTCGTGGTCGATGTCCGCTGGTTGACCGGCAAGGTCAGCATCCTCGATGAGTAGCGGGACTCCTGCCCCCATGTTTCTCCGGCACCTGCATGGCAAACGAGCGCTGCAGGGTCCCCCTTCGTCGGCGAGCCATGCGCCGGCGTGTCCCTCCCGGTGCACCGCGGTGCCGGAGCAGCCCGCTGCAGGAGCGCGCCTCGCGCGCGAAGCCGCTGCCCGCGTCGGGGCGGGTCTGGCGTTGGATCGCCGGCAGGGGGCGGGGCGTGTCGCGGTGCCGGGGGGGCAGGCGGGCTTCTCGCTGATCGAGGTGCTGGTGGCGTTCTCGATCATGGCGCTGGTGCTGACGGTGCTGTTCCAGGTGTTTTCCACCGGGCTGCGTACCGCCGGCATGGCGGAGCAGTACTCCGTGGCCCAGCGCCTGGCCCACTCGCTGCTGGAAGAGACGGCGGCGGTGCGCCCACTGCAGCCGGGCGAGCGCACCGGTGAGTTCGATGGAACGCGCTATCGCTGGCAGGCCCGGGTCGAGCCCGAGCCTGATCTGGGCGAGGGTTTGCAGTCCGAGCGCTTCGCCAGCTACCGCATCACCGTGCAGGTGATGTGGGAGGGGCGCGGCGGGCAGCGCGACTTCAGCCTGTCTACATTGCGACTGCAGGAGGAGGGGTGATGCGGTGCTTTTCGGCCGGTCGCGAGCAGGGTTTCACGCTGCTCGAGGTGATGATCGCGCTGGTGCTGCTGAGCCTGATCATGACCGTGCTGTTTTCCGGCCTGCGGCTGGGCGTGAGCAGCTGGGATACCGCCGAACGGGTGGTGGCCGAGACCGCCGAGCAGGAACTCGCGCTGCGCCTGCTCGATCGGCAGCTCGCCCTGGCCATGCCGCTGATGCTCGAGCGCGACGGCGAACAGGCGCGGATCGCCTTCGAGGGCGAGCCGAACCGGGTACGCTGGGCCTCGCCGCTGCCCGCCCACCGGGGCGGCGGCGGGATCCAGTGGCTGACCCTGGAGCTGGGCGAGACCGCCCGTGGAGCGGGGCTGGTGCTGCGCTTTCGCCTGCTGCATCCGGATACCCAGGATGCCCCGGCCGACCAGGTCGAGGACACGGAATTGCTGCTGGCGGGGATCGATGCGATGGAGGTGTCCTATTACGGCCGCTCGGCCCCACATGAGGAGGGCGAATGGTTCAGTGAATGGCCTGTCCGGGACCGCCTTCCCGATCTGGTTTCGCTGGCCCTGCAGAGCGAGCGCGGTTCGCAGGAGTCGATGTACCTGTCGGTCGCTCCACGCCAGGCGATGCCCACGCCGGATATCGATTTCGGGCCGCATCAATGATGGCGTGCCTGACTCCGGACTTCGGCCGCGGCCACACCGGTTCCCGCGCCGGGCGTCGGGCCCAGGGCGGCATGGCCCTGATCATGGTGCTGTGGGTTGTGACCCTGCTCACGGTAATCGCGTCCAGCTTCACCCTGGGCATGCGTCGCGAGGCCGGGACGATCCAGAACATGATCGAGATGGCCGAGGGCCGGACCATCGCGGAGGCCGGGGTGCGCATGGCCATGCTGGGCCTGGAGCATCCGGTGGAAGACGAACGCTGGGAGACCGATGGCCGTATTCGCACGCTGAACTGGCAGTCCGCCGAGCTGCGGGTACGGGTGACGGACGTCTCCGCGCGCATCGACATCAACCTGGCCGGGCGCGAGCTGCTGGATGGCGCGTTACGGCAGGCGGGCATGGAGGATTCCGGCGCGCGCGAAGCCCTGCTCGACAACCTGCTGGACTGGCGCGACCCAAGCCCGCACCGGCGAGCCGAGGGCCTGGGCGATGCGGGTTATCATGCCGCCGGCCTGCCCTACGGGCCCTATAACGGGCCCTTCCGCACGGTCGAGGAGCTGCTACTGGTGCCGGGGATGACGCCGGCGGTCTATCGCCGGCTGGAGTCGATGGTCACGGTGCATTCGCGTCGGGCGCAGGTGCATGCGGCATCGGCGCCACGCGACGTGCTGCTGGCCCTGCCGGGGCTCGACGCCGGGGTGGTGGATGGCTTCCTGGAGCAGCGTGCACGCGCCCATGAACAGCGCGAGCCGGTTCCGGCGCTGGCGGGCGTGGAGTTGGGGCAGTCGTCCGGAGTCGCGTACACTGTCGAGTCTTCCGCGCGCCTCGCCTCCGGATTCGAGTACCGCATCGAGGTCGATATGGCCCCCGCGAGCGATCATGGACGCGAGCCGTACCGGATTATCCGCTATCGAATGGGGGGCGTCAGTGCTCCGGATTGAGATCGCCCAGCAAATCGCCCAGAAAATCGCCCAGAGGCTGCCGCGTCCCGTCGCGGGGCGAGGGTGTGCGTGCGCGAGGGTGGCGTGACCGGGCGTTCTGGCGGATTCGGCGAGCGCCTGGCTGCGTGGCGCGTGGCTGCAGGTGCCTTCCTGCGTTGGTGGGTAGGCGAGCTGGCGGGTATGCTGCCGCCCCGTCTGCGCGAACGCTTCCGGTTCGCCGATCGCCGGATCGAGCTGTATTCCGACGGGGCCTCGATGCGGGTGGTCGCGCTCGCGCTGGAAGAGCCCGTGCTGGAGCGCCAGGTCGACATCGACTCGGCCGAGCTGGACGATGCGCTGGCGCAGGCCCGGCAGGAACTGGGCCGGGACTGCAGGCTGGTGCTGCGCCTGCAGCCGCCGCAGTCTCTGGTTCGCGAGATCCGCCTGCCGGCCGCGGCCAGCGAGAATCTGGCGCAGGTCCTGCGTTACGAGATGGACCGTCATACGCCCTTTACCGCCGATGCCGTGTATTACGGCCATCGGCTGCTGGGGCGCGCGCCCGACAACACCCTGCGCGTGCAGCTGGCGGTGGTGTTGCGCCAGCGCCTCGACCAGTGGCTGGATCGCCTGCATGCGCGCGGGATTTACCCCGACCGGGTGGTGGCGGACGAAGCCCCGGCCTTGAATCTCGCGCCCTCCACGGGCCGCAAGTCCCGCACCGCTTCCGGGGTGGCCATGCAGCGGGCCCTGGGTGGGGCTGTGGTGCTCGCCCTGGTTGCCGTACTGGTGCTTCCGCTGTGGTTCCTGCGGGATACTGCGATCCAGTTGATGCACGAGGCCGGACAGGTGCGCGCGGTGGCGATGCAGACCGAACGCCTGCGGGAGGAGCGCGATGCCCTGGAGCACCAGGCGCGCTACCTGGTCTCGCGCAAGCAGGAGCGGCCGTCGACGGTGCGCGTGCTGGAGGAGCTGACCGCGACCCTCCCGGACGATACCTGGCTGCGTGACATGCAGATGCGTGACGACCGCATCGTGATCCAGGGGCTG
>SKNJ01000284.1 GCA_007120575.1 Thioalkalivibrio sp. | reverse complement strand
TTGGTCATGCAGAACGGCTGGCGCCCGCGGTTCTCGTCCAGGTCGATGATCGACAGCCGCGCGTGGGAGAACCCCACGCCACGGTCATCCTGCGTCTTGTAGCCAAAGCCGTCGGGGCCGCGGTGATACTGGATCGCGGCCATGTTGACCAGGGTTTGTGGGTCGACCTTGCGGTTCGGGTCGGCGTGAAAGATTCCGGCGATGCCACACATGGCATGTCTCCTTGGTTATCCGTTCGGGGCGAGCGGGGCGCGGGCCGGACAGGCCGGCGCGCCACGCCGCTCGCGGTTCAGTGAAGAGGTTCAGCCTTCCGGGGTGTCCATCACCGCGCTGATGCGGCGCACCACCGTGGTCAGCAGCGCCATGCGCACAAACACCGCCCCGCGCGCCTGGGCGAAGTACCAGTTGTGCGGGGTGGCATCGAGGTCGGTGGACAGCTCCTTGCCACGCGCCAGCGGGTGCATGATCACGGCGCCGGGCTTCAACGGAGAATTGCGGTCCAGGGTCAGGCCCTCGCCCATCGATTCGAAGGTATCGCCGACCCAGGCGATGGCGTTGATGTACACCACATCCAGATCCGGCAGGACCGGGTCCAGTTCGTGCACTACGCGCAACGAGAGCCCGGCCTGCTCCAGCTCCTCGCGCTGGCCCGGGTCGAAATTTTCGTCCTCGCGCGAAATGATCACGATGTCCTCGATCGCCGACGGGAACAGGCTCAGCATGCGCAGCAGGCTGCGCACGGTGCGCATGCGCGACGGCACCCCGATGATGCCCACGCGGATCCGCTTCTCCGGCGGGACCTCGCCGGTGAACAGTTCCGGACGCCACTTCGCCAGGGTGTAGACATCCGCCAGCGCCTGGGTCGGATGCTCGTCGATCCCGTTGCCCGCGTTGACCAGCGGGATCCGCAGGTTCTCGAGCATGTCGTGCGCGGCGCGGCCGTCGCTGGAGCGCAGCACCAGGACATCGCCATAGTTGTTGAACATCTCGGCGACATCCGCCAGCGACTCGCCCTTGGCAATCCCGGTACTCTTGGGATCGGTGATCGACATCACCGAGCCGCCGAGCCGGTGCCAGGCGCTCTCGAACGACAACCGGGTACGGGTGGATGGCTCGTAGAACGCGCTGATCAGGATCTTGCCCGCCAGCGGCAGGTGGACCAGCGCCGGGGTCGTCT
This sequence comes from Thioalkalivibrio sp., assembly GCA_007120575.1. Classification (GTDB taxonomy): domain Bacteria; phylum Pseudomonadota; class Gammaproteobacteria; order Ectothiorhodospirales; family Ectothiorhodospiraceae; genus Thioalkalivibrio. The sequence goes on along the minus strand of SKNJ01000284.1, from coordinate 11,368 downwards.
CGTACTGCGCCGCCAGGCGGAACAGCTGCAGCAGTTCCTCGCGTGTGAACTGCTGGCTGGAGACCACATGCGCGGCCGCCAGCTTCAGCAACGGGTCCGGGTCTTCCTCCACCGCGGCCAGCAGCGCCTTCGGGCGGTCGGTGCCGGCCGCACCGTCTTTCGGGTGGAGCACGTGCAGGGGATCTTCGGTGTAGTTCACCAGAGGCATCCTTTTTTCCAGTCGCGGATAAACAGGGCAATCAGCAGGATCGGGGTCAGGCTCGCGACCAGGGTCGCGATCACCACAATGGTGGCCAGGGCGGCGGCGGAGATAGTCATGCGCGGCTGCCTCCTGCCGGGGCCTCGTCACGCGCGAGACGGCCCCAGTCGAACGGTCGCGGCCACAGCCAGGTGCTGCCCGCCATCACCACCAGCGAGACGGCGGCGCCGACCAGCGCGGCCACGTAGAACCCGATCGCGAAATAGCTGATCAGGCCGAGCGTCGAGCCCAGTATCATCGACAGCGCCGCCCCGGCCGGGTTCGCCCGGCGCCAGTACAGTCCGGCCACGATCGGCCAGATCGCAGAGGCCACGAACGCGCCGGTGAAATACAGCAGCTCCGCCAGCGAGCCGACAATCGGGATCTCGCCGCGATAGCTCGCAGCCAGCCAGGTCAGGAGTCCAAGCAGGACCACGATCACCTTGGTCGCGTGGAACTGGTTCTGCGCGCTGGCCCGGGGGCGGATATGGCCTCGGTAGATGTCGCGGGTTACCAGGTCCGAGGTCGCCGCCAGCAGCGAATCGAGACTGGAAGCAAGGGCCGCGAACACCACGATGAACACCACAATCGCACCGGTCAGGCCCAGGACCTCGGCGGCCACCAGCGGGCCGACCATATCGGCAGCCGGGACGTTGATCCCGAGCGCCGGCGTAGCCAGGGCGATGAAGCCGGCGACAATCGGGATCGGGAGCCACAGCAACCCGCCCAGCAGGTAGGCGCGAAAACCAACGTTGCGGCCGAACGCGAACGCGCGCGACCACCAGACGTTGGAGTGAAAAATCTCGCCGACTCCGAACAGCAGGTTGTTGAACAGGAACATGATCGCGGCCGGGAACAGCAGGTTCAGCAGCTCCGGGCGCTCGTCCAGCAGGTTGAAGTGGATTGCCTCGAAGCCGACCTTGTCGATGGTCAGCCAGGCGATGAACGCCGCGCCCGCGATGATGATGATGGTCTGGATGAAGTCGGTGCCAATGACCGCGCGCAGACCGCCTAGCAGCGTGTAGATCACGCAGACCGTCAGGATCACGGTCATGCCCACGCGATAGTCGATGCCGGCCAGGGCGTTGATCAGCACACCCCCGGCCATCGCCATCGAAACCAGCCAGCCGAAGGCGTAGATCAGTGACACCACCAGGAAGACGCGCCAGGTGAACTTGCCATAACGCAGGCGGATGAAGTCGCCTGACGTGAAGCCCTCGGGCATGAGTTCGCGGATGCGCCGTGCCAGCGGCGCGAACAGGATCAGCCCGAGCGCCCCCAGCGAGTACCCGAGCATGCCCCAGACCCCCAGTTGCAGGGCGAGCTGCGGCGCTGTCATGGTGGTATTGGCGGTCACCCAGGTGGCCATCGCGGTGGCGGTAGCCAGTGCCAGGCCGACATTGCGGCCGGCCAGCATGTGGTCCTCGGCGGTCCTGTTGTGTCGCCCCAGCCACCAGCCCAGCGCGACCCACAGGATACTGAAGGCGGCCAGCAGCCCCCAGGCAATCGAGGTCGGCAGGATCGGGGCCCCCAGGGAGGTCACGAGGCCTCCTGAACCTTCTTGATCTCGCGGATCGCCTCGTCGGTGGTCATCACCCGGGCGTAGCGGTCCTTGATAGTGGTGATCGTGGCCTTCTGCATCTCGGGGGTCACCGTGGCACAGGCGTCTTCCATCAGCGTGACATAAAACCCGAGGTCACAGGCATCGCGTACCGCGGTGGACACGCATTCGTTGCTGTACACCCCGACGATGAACAATGCGGTGATGTTCAGGTTGCGCAGGATGTAGTCGAGGTTGGTCGAATTGAAAACCCCGGAGGCGGTCTTGTCGAGCACGATCTCGTCACCGTGCGGGGCAACCTGCTCGACAAACTCCGCGTCCTTGCTGCCAGGGGCCGCATGCAGCCCCAGGCGCTTGTGCCCGGGGCTGCGGTCACGTCCGTCGCGGGTCAGCGAGCGGATGCGAGTGTGGATGACCTCCAGGCCCTCGGAGCGAAAGGCGTCCTGTAACCGGCGCACGTTGGGCAGTACGGTCTGCTCCAGGCGGTTGAAATAGTATTCCTGCGCCTCCAGCGGCACCCCGGACTTGGCCGAATCGGCAAATACGCCATGGCCGCGTGCGGCATCCAGGTACTGCAGATCGATGCACAACAGCGCGACATGGTGTTCACGCAGTTCCCGGCGTAGCTCCGGGTTGGTGATCAGGCTCTCCTGGTACTGCTGGCGCAGCGGGTCCAGCGAATCGAACTCGCTCATATGGGAGACCTTGTCGTCGGCCATGCCGGAAAACTCCTTCTGGTTGTCCCGGGTATGTCGGCGGATCCGGGATGGTGCCATGCCTGCAACGCCTCGCGAGAACGCGACACCCGCGGGCCCGGCCCGGTCAGTGCCGGCCGTGCTCGGGGGCGGCCAGCGCCAGGATGCTGTGCAGGGCCAGGTTGGCGCCCGTCTCGATGTCCTCCCAGTTTGTCCATTCCGCGGCCGAATGGCTACGCCCCTGGAGACTCGGCACGAAGATCATCCCGGTACGGGTGATCGCGCTCATGCTCTGGGTATCGTGGGCCGCGCCGCTGGGGAGGGTCAGGTAATCGAGGCCCATGCGCTCGGCTTCGGCCTCGATGGTCTGCACAATGCCGGGATCGCAGCGGACCGGGTCGATCTCGGAGAGCACGTCGAATTCGAACATCAGGTCACGGCGCCGTGCGATGCTGGAGAGCGTGCGCCGTGCGGCATGCGCCAGCGCTGTCAGAACCTTCTCGTCGGTGTCGCGCACCTCGAACGAGAACGTCGCGACCCCGGGAACGGTATTCGGGGCACCCGGGGACAGCTCCACCCGGCCAATGGTCGCGCGCGAGTTCGGGCTGCCATGCTCCTCGATCAAGCGGTCGATCTCGCCGCCGAACTCCGCCAGCCCCTGGAAGGCATCGACGCGCATGTCCATCGGGGTAGTGCCGGCGTGGTTCGGCTGGCCCTTCAGGCGCACCTCCCACTTGAACAGGCCGGTAATCGCCTCGACCACGCCGACACTGAGGCCGCGCCGGTCCAGTACCGGTCCCTGCTCGATATGGGTCTCGAGAAAGGCGTGCAGGGTATGCGGGTCGCGTCGGGCGGCGAGCGCATCGTCCGCGTTCAGCCCCCAGTTCGCCATCGCCTCGACCAGGGTCACACCCTCCAGGTCGCGCGCGTGGGCAATGGACTCCGGGGTCAGCTTGCCGGCCATCGCCTGCGAGCCGAACATCCCGCCAAAGCGCCCCTCCTCGTCGGTGAAGTCGATCACCTCCAGCGGGTATTGCAGCTCGATGCCCTGCTCCTTCACGGTGCGCAGCACCTCCAGGCCGATCAGGACGCCCAGCGCACCATCCAGCGGTCCCCCGCCGGGCACAGTGTCCAGGTGCGAGCCCATCGCCACCGCCGGGCGGTGGCCGTCGTAGTCGAGGCGGCCGTGCAGATTCGCCGCGCCGTCCTGCCAGACCTCCAGCCCGGCTGCCTCCAGGCGCCCGCGGAACCACTCGCGGCCCTGGCGATCGCCCTCCGAGAAGGCACGCCTGTGCAGTCCCCGATCGGCATCGCGACCGATCTGGCCCAGTTCGGTGATGTCCTGTTGCAGGCGCTGCATGTTGATCTTGAGATCCATCATGGAAAACTCCGGTAACAGGCCCGTCCCGGATCACGCGAAGGCGTTATGCAGACACGGATCGACGGGGCAGGCCGGGTGAGTCAGTCGCGCGGACGACCGCGCAGGATGGCCCCGATCAGGCCCAGGAAGACGACGGCCCCCACCGCAAAGAAGCCGAAGGCACGCGCCAGGCTGTGATGCTCCACGACCACCGTGGCCTCGTCGGCCCAGGTATCGGCATCCACGGCGCGCAGGCGGAAACGATATTCGCCGTCCGGCAGGCCACTGATGACCGTGCTGGTATCGCCGCCCTGGTAGAGAATGCGCGTATCCCCATGGTCCGGCCCGGTGGCCTGCTCCAGCACCACCGGCTCCTCCGCCTCCCAGGCGAGGGTGAAGCCACCAGCGGTGGAACGCTCGGGGGGCATATCGAACGCCGGCTGGGCACCCGCCGCCAGCGGCAGACAGAACAGCAACGGCAGCAGGGCACGAAAGATTTGCATCCTGGCCTCCGCGTCGCCCCGGCTCAGGACTTTCCGTCGAACGGCTGCAGCCCGGCCCTGGGCTCGGTCGTGTTCATCAGTTCAACCAGTAATTCCAGCCCCTGGTCCAGCTCCTGCAGGCGTTCGGTCGGCATCGCCTGGAGCGCCCGGTTCAGTTCGCCCTGCGGTGCGGCCGGAGCCGCCTCCAGCAGTCCGCGCCCCTTGTCGGTGACGTACAGGCGCACAATCCTCTGGTCCTTTTCCGGGCGGCGACGCTCGATCAGGCCGCCAGCCTCCAGCTTGTCCAGCAGGTTGGACGTCGTCGATGCATGCACCGACAGGCGCCGCGACAGGTCGCTGACGTTCAGCCCCGGGGTACGCTGCAGCTCCCACAGGGCCCAGAGCTGCGAGGCGCTGATGCCGCAGGCACGCTCCACCGCACGCGAGTGCCCCTGCAATGCACGGATGATGACGCGCAGCTGGCGGATCACCGAGCGCGGGAGATCCGGCGCAGCGGGATCGCCGCCGGCGACGGCGGGTTCAGCACTGGAGAGGAGGCGGGCGGGATTGGGTGCAGACATCGGGTTCTCAGTCAATGGTTCGGATTTAGTTTGGTACAAAACTACCTGGGGCGCAAATCGCCCCCGTCGTACGGACGGGTGGAAAAGCCGTGATACGCGCTCTATACACGGGAAGGCTGTCTGCCGAATACAACGGCGTCCGTGTCACGGGCGCCGGGACGAGTGTTGTGCATTAGCGACATTTTGCAGCCGTGTCGTTGCGGGTTTACGACAAACAGGCGATCGCCAATAATCGATTTGGGCGATACAGGGGAAGCCGACGCGTCGCCCGGGTTCCATCGCCCCGGTCGCCGACGGTACCGCGACCGACTCAGGCCCGAACCAATCAATAGAGAGGGAACCGTTGATGAAGATCACAAGCACCTGGAAGCTGGCACCCCTGACCGGTGCCATTGCCACAGCCCTGTTGCTGGGCCCCAACGTTGCAAGCGCCAGCTACGACAGCATTCAGGTTGGCAATCTGTCGATCGGTGGCGCCCTGCGCGCGAACTATGTCGTGGGTGATTACCCGGACGCGGACCGCCGCTCGTGGAAAAAGGGCGGCAACTTTCTGTTCGACACCGCCCGGATCAACCTCGACTACGAGAACGGCCCGTTGCTCGGCAAGCTGGAGTACCGCTGGTATGACGGCTACAACATGCTGCATACCGGCTGGGTCGGCTACAACTTCGACAACGACAGCCAGTTGCAGGTCGGGGTGAATCGTGTCCCGTTCGGCCCGGGTCCCTACGGGGTTTCCCAGAGCTGGTTCTTCGACCAGCACTACTACGTCGGGCTGTCCGACGACATGGACCTTGGTGTGAAGTACTCGATGCCGATGGGGAACTGGGCCTGGGACTTCGGCTACTACGTTTCCGATGAGGGCAACTGGAGCGGCAGTACCCGCGACAGCTCGCGCTATTCCTACGATATCGTCAACGAGACGGGGGACGGCTACGTCGAGCGCAACCAGTTCAACGTCCGCGGGATCTACAACCTTCCGGGTGGCGGCAATGTCGACACCGATCTCGGTTTTTCGCTGCAGTATGGCGAGCTGAAGAGCCGGGGTCCGCAGGACGATGGCGATATGGTGGCCGTATCCGGACACATGACGAACCAGTGGGGCAACTGGACCCTGGCTTCTCAGTTGACCTATTACGACATCGACGTGGACGCGGACCAGCCGCTGGGCACGGATACGCTGGTGCAATACGGTGCCTACGACTTCCCCAACACCGTCGCGGCCGAGGCCTGGATCCCTGCCGTATCGCTCAGCTACTACCACGAGACCGGTAACATCCCGTGGCTGGACTACGTGATCCCGTATGTCGAGTACAGCTCGCTGGTGAAAGAGGAAAGCTCCTTCAACAACAGCGACCTGGTGACCCTGGGCGCCGCCTGGGGCCGCGGCAACTGGTACATCTATACCGACCTGGTCTACTCCAACGGTAACGAGTTCGTCGGTGGCAACCGGCGCGGCGACAACCCGTTTGGCGACCGGCTGGGCGCCAATGAGGACGACAACTGGGAGGCCCGGTTCAACATCAACTTCGGCTACTACTTCTGACCGAAGCGTACCGGATGACGGGGTGAACCCCCGCCTGTCCCCTGGCCCGCAGCCCCGGTTGCGGGCCTTTTTCATGTCCGCCCGGATCGGACAGGAGCAAGGCCAGGGTCAGCGCGGCGGCGCCAGCGCCTGTCGACTGGCGCTGTAGCTGGATACCAGATACGGCACCAGGAAGTTCAGCACCACCTGCCATGCCACCACGGGATCGGCCCCGAACAGAACGGGGCCCTGGTTGATCAGGTTCAGGGCCAGCCCGACCACCACGGATACACGGATTGCAGTACCCATGACCGGGCGTGACCACCACGCGCGCCACAGCCGGGATCCGCGCTCAGGCATATCCCCCTCCACGACGTTCGGTTTACAGGAAGTGGCGGTCGATCATGCGCGCCGCGGTCGCCCTTTTCCCGGCATCCTCGAGATCCGCGCGTGACAGATAAAGCCCGCTGCTGGGACGCCCCAGTGGCGCTCCAGAGTCCGAGTGGACGCCGTACACCCGGGCATCCGGATGCTGCTGTTCCAGCAGGTGCAGGACGTTGCGTTCCACTTGCGCGAAGTCGAGCAGCGCCGCGAACAGTACGGGGACGGCGGCATTCCCTGCGCGCACCCGCTCCAGAACCCCGGCCGGATCGAGCGGCATGTCCGAGGTGACGGCCATGGAGATGACGACCCCAATCGCGTTGCGGGCCTGATCCGCGAGCCGCTCCGGGCCTTCCGGCTTGACCGGCGTCAGGCCTCGTTCGCGCAGGAACGGGCCCATCGCGGTGACGATGAACGGGTGGGGACGTGCGAGCAATACGGTTCCGGACATGGCGGGTTTCCTCCTCCAGATGCGTGACCGGGGTTTCCGGGGCGCGTTGGTGTCGGTTACCAGCTTGAGTCGTGCGGAACGCAGGCGACAGCCCCGGGCGTCCGGGATTCATGTCCCGACAACCGAAACCCACCGGCCATGCGGGGCACGTTCCGCCCCCGCACCGGGGTGGCCCGTCGGCCCGGCAATGCACGCGAAAAGGTCCGCGTCGTCGTGGCGACGGCGTCGGGTCTCAGGAGGATGACTCGGCCTGCGGGCTCCCGTGGACCTCGCCGTTGCGGCCCGGCTGACGCATGTGGTCCGGGTTGGCCCAGCGCATCAGGGCCAGCGCAAGAAGAATGGTCGGAATGCCGATCAGGGCGGAGCTGGCGAAGAACCAGACCCAGCCGATGTGTTCGGCCAGCACGCCGGTGAAGCCGGCGAGGAATTGCCCCGGCAGGGTCATGATCGAGCTAAAAAGGGCATACTGGGTGGCGGTGTAGGCGCTGTTGGTCAGGCTGGACAGGTAGGCGATAAACACCGAGATCGCCATCCCGCCCGATAGATTGTCGGCCATGATGGCGAACACCAGGCCATAGGTCTCGGGACCGAGCGTCGCCAGCCAGGAGAAGGTCAGATTGGTCAACGGTGCGAGGATCGCGGTGGCGATCAGCATGCGCATGATGCCGAAGCGCACCACCAGCAGCCCGCCCAGGGCCGCGCCGGCCAGGGTCATCGCGAGGCCGAAGGCGGCGGCGATGTTGGCGATCTCGTCCTTGGTGAACCCGAGATCGAGATAGAACGGATTGGCCATGACCCCCATGAAGATATCGCTGATGCGGAACACCGCGATGAACGCGATCACCACCAATGCGATGCGGCCGAAGCGCTGCCAGAAATCCACGAACGGGCAGATCACCGCGCCGATGAACCAGGCCTTGAAGTCGCGCCACAAGCCGGTGTCGGCGGTGTTGTTGATGTAGTGCACCACCCGTTCTTCCAGCTGCGCGGTCGCGACATCGCGGGGCGCCACTTCGGGCTCGCGCACGATCAGGGTGCAGATCACGCCGACCAGCATCAGCGCCGCCATCGCGCCATAGGACAGGCTCCAGCTCCCCAGCGCCGCGATGTGCAGGGCGCCTGCGCCAGCGGTCAGCAGGGCCACGCGGTACCCGAACACGTACGCGGCGGCCATCGCGCCCTGGCGCTCCTGGCTCACGGCCTCGATGCGGTAGGCGTCGATCGCGATGTCCTGGGTCGCCGCGCCGAACGCGGTAAGCACCGCCCAGAGCGCAACCAGCCAGAGGTTCTCGACAGGGTCGGTCAGGGCAATCCCGCCCAGACCCAGCATGATCGTGCCCTGGGCCAGCAGCATCCAGGCGCGGCGCCGGCCCAGCACTCGGGTGAGGATCGGCAGGGCCATGCGATCGACAATCGGCGCCCACAGCACCTTGATGCTGTAGGCCATCCCGACCCAGCTCAGGAACCCGATTGAGGCCAGCTCCACGCCAAGGTCGCGCAGCCAGGCGGTGAAGGTGCCCCCGGTCAGCAGCAGGGGGAGACCCGCGGCAAACCCCAGAAACAGCATCCCGATCACGCGTGGATGCCGATACACCGCCAGCGCCGCGCGCCAGTCGCGGCCCGGTGCCTGCTGTGCCTCGGCCGCGCGGTTCATGACCGGCCCGAGTCAGGGTTCGTAGTCATAGTCGATCCAGAACGGGGCGTGATCGGAGAAGCGCTGCTCGGTGTAGATAAACGGATCACGCGCGGTCGCGGCGATCCCCGGGGTCGCAATCTGGTAGTCGATCCGCCAGCCCACGTTCTTCGCCCAGGCCTGACCACGGTTGGACCACCAGGTGTACTGCTCCGGCCGATCGTCCAGACGCCGGAACACATCGACCATGCCGATCTGGTCGAACAGGTGGTCCAGCCAGGCACGTTCCTCGGGCAGGAAGCCGGAGTTCTTCTGGTTGGACTTCCAGTTGCGCAGATCGATTGCGCGATGGGCAATGTTCCAGTCACCGCAGATTACCCACTCCCGCCCGTCCCGCATGCGTTCCTCGAGCCAGGGCCGAAAGAACTCCAGGAATCGCCACTTGGAGTCCTGCCGGTGCTCGCCGGAAGAGCCCGAGGGGAGGTATAGCGAGACCACCGACAGGTTGCCATGGCGCATCTCGACATAGCGCCCCTCGTTATCGGCCTCCTCAAAACCGATACGGGTGATTACCTCGTCCGGCGGACGCCGGCTATACAGCGCCACACCGCTGTAGCCCGGCTTCACCGCATCCACGTAGGCGCAGTGATAACCGGGCGGGTGGAATGGCTCACCCTGGATCTGGTGGATCTGGGCCTTGGTCTCCTGGATACAGACAAAATCCGCCTGTGTCTGCGGGAGCCAGTCGAAGAAGCCCTTGCGGGCGGCGGCACGGATGCCGTTGGCGTTCATCGAGAGTATGCGCATGGCGGGGAACAATACCCGTGCCGTCGCCGACGGGAAAGCCCCGCGCGGGGGGCTGCGGCGCACGCACCCGGGTGTGCCAGAATAGGCGCCCTGTACGTGACCGGAGCCCTGCGATGACCGCCCATGCCTTTCTGGAATATGCCCTGCAGCGCGATGTATTGCGCTTTGGCGAGTTCACCCTGAAATCCGGCCGGGTCAGCCCGTATTTCTTCAATGCCGGGCTGTTCCACCGCGGCTCCGATCTGACGCGCCTGGGCGAGTTCTATGCCCGGGCAATCGTCGACTCCGGGATCGAATTCGATCTGATCTTCGGCCCGGCCTACAAGGGCATCCCGCTGGCCGCGGCGATCGCCGTGGCGCTGTATCGCGATCACGGCATCGACCGCCCCTGGGCCTTCAATCGCAAGGAGGCGAAAGATCACGGCGAAGGCGGCAACATCGTCGGGGCACCGCTGGAGGGCCGGGTGCTGATCGTCGACGACGTGATCACCGCCGGTACCGCGATCCGTGAATCGGTGGACCTGATTCGTGCGGCCGGTGCTACACCAGCGGGCGTGGCGATCGCACTGGATCGCGAGGAACGCGGCCAGGGCGAGCGCTCCGCGATCCAGGAAGTGGAGGGCGATCTGGGCCTTCAGGTGATCCGCGTGGCGCGGTTGTCGGACCTGGTCACGCTGCTGGAGCAGACCGGACGCGACCCTGCGCACCTCGAGGCCTTGCGCGCCTACCGCCGCGAATACGGCGTCTGATCCGGAGCCCCCCGCCGGCACCCGCCCTTGCCGCTGGCCCCGCCCCGACCACCCCCTTGGTGTTTACGGTAGCTCCGGTCCGCCGCCTGCCGTTGGTTGGCTAGGCATGGATCGGCCTTCGTGTTTACGTGCCTTCGGTCCGCATACTGCCAGGCGCTGACTCGCCAGCGCGCCCCGCCCGTTGTTGATCAAAAACGGGCTCCCTTGCTTGCCCAAGAAAGTACCCAAAGAAGGGCACCCGACTATTCGCCCGGGAACCTTGCGGAGGACGCGTCAGGCCGGCGGCGCCGAACTCGCTACGCCTTCGGCTTCGCTCAGACATGCGGCGCCTTGTCCCGGCCTGCCACGCCCTCCGCAAGGGGCGAATAAACGGGGGGCGAAGGGCCAAACAAAGGGCTTCCCGATGTCCCTGCACAAAACCTTGCCCCCGAGGCGAGGACACCCCCGGCGCCCGCCCCGCGGGCGCGGCACGCGAGGGCCGCAGGCCCAGCGTGCCCAGGAGGCCGGAACACCCCGCCCACACTCTCAGGCAGTGCCGTCGGTGCTGCGATTGTCTTGACCTTCGCGCCCCGTTTGTCGCGCCGAGTGGAGAGGGCTTTCGCGGGAAGAGAGGCGCCGCATGTCTGAGCGGAGCGCAGCGTAGCGAGTTCGGCGCCGCCCGCGAAAGTCCTCGGAGCGAGGGAAACCCCGGCCCGCGCAGCGGGCCGGGGTCGCGACAGTCGGGTGTGTTTCTTGGTTACTTCTTTGCACAAGCAAAGAAGTAACTCGGGGCGCGCTGGCGAGTCAGCGCCTGGCAGTATGTGGATCGAAGGCACGTAAACACCGGATGCCGAACCTGGCCTAGCCTCACAGCGACTGGTTGTCAGCACCGGTCAGGTGATAACCGAGGGTGGCAACTTGCAGAC
>SKNJ01000144.1 GCA_007120575.1 Thioalkalivibrio sp. | reverse complement strand
TGCGTGGTCAACGGCCCCGGCGAGAGCAAGCACGCCAATATCGGCATCTCCCTGCCCGGTACCGGTGAACAGCCCGTTGCCCCGGTCTACGAGGACGGCGAGAAGACCGTTACCCTCAAGGGCGAGCGCATCGCCGAGGAATTCCAGGCCCGCGTCGAGGCCTACATCGAGCGCCGCTACGGGGCCTGACGGAACTCGCGGTGCCCCGGGAGCACGGCGCGATCGGGGCTACTTCTCCTCGAAGCGGTGGATCAGCGCTTTCAGTTCGTCCGCCTGGCTCTGCATATTCGCGCTTTCCTCGCGCGCGTGCCCGGCGACCGAACCGGTTTCGACCGCGACGTCGTGAATCGAGGTCACATTGCGGTTGATCTCCTCGGAGACCGCGCTTTGTTCCTCGACGGCCGTCGCGATCTGGGTATTCATCTCGGTGATCTGGCCGACCGCATCGCGGATGCTGTTCAGGGATTCGCCCGCGGCCTGGGCCTTGTCCACACCCTCGGAGGCCTGTTCCTGACTGGCGCGCATCGCCGACATCGCCTCGCGCGCACCGGTCTGCAGGGTCTCGATCATGTTGCGGATGGTGACCGTGGACTCGTCGGTGCGTTGCGACAGCGAGCGCACCTCGTCGGCCACCACTGCGAACCCGCGCCCGTGCTCGCCGGCTCGGGCCGCCTCGATCGCCGCGTTCAACGCCAGCAGATTGGTCTGCTCGGCGATCTCGCGGATCACGCTCAGGATCTTGTCGATCTCCTCGGTACTCGCTTCCAGTTTGCCCAGCTTCTCGGCCGTGGCCTCGACCTCGGAGGCCATGCGATTGATCACGCTGATGGTATCGTCCACCACGCCCTGACCCGATCCCGTCTCCTGTACCGCGTGGTTGGCCGCCTCCGCGGCACGCGCGGAATTGCCGGCCATCTCCTGGATGGTCGAGACCATTTCATTCATCGCGGTAGCGACCTGGTCGATCTCGTTCTGCTGACGCTCCACACCGGACGCCGTCTGCTCCACCGAACTGGCCATCGTGGCGGCACTCGCGGCCACGTGTTCGGCCTTGTCGTCGATCCGGCCGAGCACCGTGCGCAGCTTGGCCTCCATGTAGCGCTGCCCCAGTTCGAGCGCGGCGCTGTCGTCACGCCGGCCGGTATACACCGCCTCCATCACCGAATTGTCGAACTGGGCACGCGCCCGCCGGACCACATGCCGGATCCCGGCGGTAAAGCCCCAGGACGCGATCCCGCCGGCCAGGAAGATCAGTGCCAGCAGGGTCACCTGCATCGCGGGAGCCGTAACCTGCATGACCGTCGCCAGCGCCAGCAGGAACCCGACGATCCAGGTGCCGGCCAGGCGGCAGGTCAGTCCGTGGTACCAGCGACGTTTGAAGGTACGCCCGCGGTTGATCGCCTGGTACACACGTTCGGCGCGTTCCACATGTTCGCGCTCCGGGATCGCGCGCACCGATTCGTAGCCAACCTTGCGCCCATTCTCGTAGGCGGGCGTCACGAAGGCATTTACCCAGTAGTGATCGCCGTTCTTGCGCCGGTTCTTGACGATCCCCATCCACGACTGATCGGCCTTCAGGGTCTCCCACATGTTGGCGAACGCGGCCTCCGGCATATCCGGGTGCCGGATGATGTTGTGGGCCGTGCCCTCCAGTTCGTCGCAGTCGAAACCACTGACCTTGACGAACGCCTCATTGGCGTAGCGGATCCGTCCCTTCTCGTCCGTGGCCGAGATCAGCTCCCCATGCTGATCCAGAGGATATTCCGTCTGCGTGACGGGCAGATTCTTGCGCATGGTCGTTGGTTCCCGTGCTGGTCGCGTCGCTTGCCCACAGGCCGGATCCATCCTGGTCCGATCTGCCCGGCATTGATATTGATTTGTTCAAATGTAACGGCACCGCAGTCCGGAGCTTTAACCTGGACCCGGACGTGTTGCACCACAATAGCGCAACGGCGAACCTCTACGAGGCGCGGCCACAAACTGTCGCCAGAACCCGCTTGAAGGTGCGGAAATCCTGCGCGGTCAACGCCAGATCCGGGCTGCGGCGATCGGCATAGACAAGCCCCAGCACCCGCTCCCCCTCGGTGACCCGGCCCAAAAAGCAGTCCACACCACCGGTCAATTGCAGCAAGGGTTCGGGCATTTGCTGCCGGATGTCCTCGCCGCGCCACCATTGGGGGGTCTCCTGCTCCAGCACCGTGGCAAACGGTCCCAGACCGGCCAGGTTGATCACGAAGCCGCTGAACTCCGGTTCGTGCAGGGTCCCCACCAAATGCTCGGCGCGCAGCGTCTCGCCATCGCGCAGCAGGCGCGCGAAGACCACCCGGTTCAGGCCCGCGCCGAACTGCAGCACCCGCAGCATGCGCCGCAGCCGCTGGGTCCGATCGGTTTCGCCTGCAAGCGCCACCAGCCCCTCCTCCAGCACATCGGCGCGCCGCGCCAGCGCCAGCGTCAGGCGGTGGTCCGGCTTGAGCCAGACGCCAGCCGGGATTCCCGGGTCCAGCGGCTCGATCCCGTACAACGTGGCATCAGCATTGAAGCGTCCGATCACCTCGCCCAGACGGTCTGCAGCCGCCTTGTCGTTCTCCTCCAGCAAGCCGGCGAGCAGGCGCAGGTCACGGTCGCCGCGCACGGTATCCATGCCACGAAAGATCTGCCAGGCGACCGCGCTGGCCACCATCACCTCGAATGCACGCGGGTGCACGACATTGGCGGTGCGCAGGGTGCCGGTTACCAATTCGGGCAGGTGCATGCATTCCGCCATCGCCCGCGACAGGTCGTCGGTGGCATAGCCCAGCGCGATATAGCTCGCCTCGTCCGGCAGGGCATTCAGCTCGAGCATCTCCATCAACCGGGCCAGGCGCGGCTCGCCTGCCACCAGCAGGGCGAGCAGGCCGAGCTGGTTCAGCAAGGCGGCCAGGGCCACCTCGCCCGGTTCGGTATCATGCCGCTCGCGCGCGATCTCGGCCGCGATCATCGCAGCCAGCCGCGATTGCGCCGCCATCTCGCGATAGGCCTGCGGTTGGGCGACGATATCCTCGACACGCGGAGCCGAGGCCGCTTCCTGATGGACGTTCTGCAACCCCAGCATGGCGATCGCATCCCCCACCGCGTGGACCTCCTGACGCAGGCCGCGACGCGAATGGTTCGCATGCAGGGTCAGACGCAGGCTCAGGCCGGGATCGCGCTCGGCGTAGCGCGCCAGTTCGCGCAGCGAGCGATCGACCAGGGCGTCAGGGTCGGCAAACACTGCGGCGCTTGCCTCCAGGATAGGCCATTCCACGGCCGCCAGGCGGGCGGCTTCGTCCATGTAGGGCGCGTCCTTGTCCAGGGACATGCTGTACCTCGGGCGGGGGAGTCGTTATCGTAAAGCCCGTCAACTATAGCAACGCATGCGGGCGGATGGCCTGTCCGGCATGGTGCTTAAGCAATGTGGGGTCGCGGTCCGTGAAGTATTTCCTGGGTATCGTCAT
>SKNJ01000084.1 GCA_007120575.1 Thioalkalivibrio sp. | reverse complement strand
CATCCGGGCTGGCGACCCGGCCGGTCCACGGCAATGCGCGAAGGTCCGTGGCACAAAGGCCCGAAGCGCGTTGAGTTGAACGACCGAAGGCCGGACCAAAGGGCGAGCGCAGCGAGTCACCTCCCGACGCAGCCCCGACGTCTGCCCAACCCAACGCGGGGGTCACCCATGGAGGTCGCCACGGCGCTGCGCGCGCCTCGCGATCTCCGTGGGTGGTCAGTCGTCGACGTCGGCCTCGTCCATCCAGGCAAGCTGGATGGCCTCGAGGACGCGCTCACCCGAACGCTCGGGGTCGTCATCGAAGTCCGGCAGATCCATGACCCACTGGCGCAGATCCATGAAATTGATGTTGCGCGGGTCGACGTCCGGGTGTTCGTCGGCCAACTGCATCGCGAGTTCCTGGGTATCGGTCCACTTCATCGTCTGTCCTCAGTGGTTCTCGGAGACCTGATTGATCGTATACTTCGGCAACTCGACAACCAGATCGCGGTCGGCCACGACTGCCTGACAGGACAGCCGCGAATCCGGCTCCAGGCCCCAGGCCTTGTCCAGCATGTCTTCCTCGTCCTCGGTCGGCTCGTCCAGGCTCTCGAAGCCCTCGCGCACGTAGACATGGCAGGTCGTGCACGCACAGGACTTCTCGCAGGCATGCTCGATCTCGATGCCGTTTTGCAGTGCAAGATCACAGATGCTGATACCGGGCTGGGCCTCGAGGGAGGCCCCCTCCGGGCAGATTTCCTCGTGGGGCAAAAAGATTACCTGGGGCATGTTCTCAGTTCCCTGCGTCGTATTCGCTCACATTGTGCCCGGCCAGCGCGCGCCGGATGCTGTCATTCATGCGCCGCGCGACGAACGCCTCGGAGGCGTACTCGACACGCTTGCGCGCGACCTCGATGGCATCTGGATCGCTGCCCTGGTCACGCTCGGCGCGCAGGGCATCCCGGGCCTGCTCGATGGTCTCGCGCTCCTCTACTTCCAGGTAACGGTCGCCATCACTCTCCAGCGCCGCATCCAGTGCCTCCAGCACGCGGTCGGCCTCGACCTGCTGCTCGCGCAGACGGCGGGCTTCCATGTCATCGCGCGCGGAGGACGCGGAGTCGCGCAGCATCTGCTCGATCTCGGAGTCGGTCAGGCCATAGCTCGGCTTGACCTCGATGTGCGCTTCCACGCCCTGAGTCTGCTCGCGCGCGGTCACGTTCAGGAGTCCGTCGGCATCGACCTGGAAAGTCACGCGAATGCGCGCGGCCCCGGCCACCATCGGCGGAATACCGGAAAGGGTAAAGCGGGCCAGCGAGCGGTTGGCATCCACCACGTCGCGCTCGCCCTGGACCACATGCAGCGACATCGCGGTCTGGCCGTCCTTGAAGGTGGTGAACTCCTGTGCTCGGCTGACCGGGATCGTGGTGTTGCGGGGAATAATGAACTCCACCAGCCCGCCCATGGTTTCCAGGCCCAGCGACAGCGGGATCACGTCCAGCAGCAGCAGCTCGGTATCCGGCTTGTTGCCAGCGAGGATATCCGCTTGCTGCGCGGCGCCGATCGCGACCACTCGGTCCGGATCAATCCCGGCGCGCGGAGCGCGCCCGAAGAAACCCTCGACCGTCTCGCGCACCGCAGGCATCCGGGTCGAACCGCCCACCAGTACCACCTCGTCGATGGCCTCCCGATCCAGTCCCGCGTCCTCCAGCACCTGCTGGCACGCGCCCATGGTGCGTTCCAGCAACGGCCCGGCCAGCTGCATGAGGGTCGCGCGATCGAGTTCCGCGCGGAACATCGAACCATCGGCGCGCTGCACCTCCACCGGCGTACGCTGGACCTCGGTCAGGGCCTCCTTGGCCTGGCGCGCGGACAACAGCACCCTCCGCAGACGCTGCGCATCGGTCTCGCCCGCCATACCGGCGGCGTTCAGCAGCCATCCGGCAATCGCGCGATCGATGTCGTCGCCACCCAGCGCCGAGTCGCCTCCGGTCGCCAGTACCTCGAACACCCCGCGACGCAACTGCAGGATGGAGATATCGAAGGTCCCGCCGCCCAGATCGTACACCGCAATGGTGCTTTCCTCGCCCTGGTCCAGACCGTAGGCCACGGCCGCCGCGGTCGGCTCGCTGATCAAGCGCAGGACATTCAGCCCGGCCAGTTGGGCGGCATCGCGCGTCGCCTGCCGCTGCGCATCGTCGAAATACGCCGGCACGGTAATGACCACCCCCTCGAGTTCGTCCCCCAGAGTGGCCTCGGCGCGCTCACGCAGGGTATTCAGGATATCGGCCGAGACCTCCACCGCGGTCTTGTCACCGGCCGCGGTCTCGATGCGCGGCACGCTGGACTCGCCGGTCTTGAGCCGGAACGGCAGCTCGCCGGACAGTGTCGCGACATCCGCCGCCCCCCGCCCGATCAGGCGCTTCACCGAGGCGATGGTGTTGTGCGGGTCGTCCGCCGCATGTTCGGCCGCCGCATGACCCACGGTTACGCCGTCCGCGGCGTAGTGCACCACCGACGGCAGGATATGCCGCCCCTGCTCGTCCGGCAGCGTGTCCACCTCACCGCTGCGCACGGTCGCGACCAGCGAATGGGTGGTGCCGCGATCGATCCCGGCCGCCAGGTGCCGCTGGTGCGGGGCGGAGTCAGCTCCGGGTTCAGTGATCTGCAGTAAGGCCATCGAAAATCGGCTCCTTCACTCGGCCGCAGCCAGGTTTCGTCGGGTTCGTTTCATCTCGTCCAGCAGGCGGTCGAAGAAGCGCAGCTCCAGCACCCGGTCCTTGGCGTCTTCTGCCGGTGCCTCCGGGTCCTTCAGGGCCTGCGCGACTTTCGCCCGCGCGGCGGCGCGGGCCTGCTCCAGCTCGCCGCCGGCTACCTCCAGCGCTTCGCTGTCGCGCGCCGCCGCGGCCTCTTCCAGGCGCTCGCGCCACTCGATCTGCGCCGCGATGAACTCGATGTTCTGGCTGGTATCGCGCTCGGGATCGAAATCCACCCCGGTGCGCTCCAGCAGGTGCACGGCACGCCGGTAGTCGTCCGCCAGGATCGCGTAGGCCTCGTTCACGTCGGCCGCCACCGATGCCGCCATGCGCCGCGCCTGGTCGCCCTGGCGCACAAAACGGTCCGGATGCAGCTCCGCCTGCAGCCGGCGAAAGCGCTCGTCCAGCTGTGGCCGGTCCACCTCGAAGGCGACCGGCAGGTCAAACTGCTCGAATGGGTCGTTCATCCAGTCTCGGCCTTGCGACGGGGCAACAAAAGAAAAGGGGTGGGACGACGGCCGCCGGGAACGGATCCCCGCGCGACCCCCATGCACCACCCCGCATGCGAGGCTCAGTCAGATGCTGAAGCTTTCACCGCAGCCGCACCGCGCCTTCTCGTTCGGGTTGTTGAACCTGAACCCCTCGTTCAGGCCTTCCTTGCCGAAGTCCAGCTCGGTCCCGTCGAGGTACACGAGGGACTTCGGGTTCACGACCATCTTTACGCCACGATCCTCGAACACCGTGTCGGTCTCCTCGAT
>SKNJ01000238.1 GCA_007120575.1 Thioalkalivibrio sp. | reverse complement strand
TTGTATTCCCCGTTGTCGTCCTTGTCGTTCAGCATCTTGCGGACCTCTTCCGTGTTCATGGTCGAGTTCCACGCCATGTTGGCCATGAAGATCAGCAGGGTGTCGATCGGGTAGGGGTCGCCACGCCAGGCATTGGTGATCACGTTGTGCATCATGCCGTGCACGGCCAGCGGGTATTCCCAGGAAAAGGCCTTGTCGATCCGCACCGGCTCGCCCTGATCGTCCACGAACAGGTCGTCCGGATCCGCTGGCCAGCCGAGCACCATGCCGTCCAGCGGCTTGCCGGGCTGCACGCCCTCCGGGCTGTTCGGGGTGCGCGCGCAGGGCGGGATGGGGCGCGGGAACGGGGCCTTGTGGCGGAAGCCGCCGGGGCGATCAATGGTGCCCAGCAGCGACATCAGGATTGCCAGCGAACGGATCGTGTGGAAACCGTTGGAGTGGGCGGCCAGACCGCGCATCGCGTGGAACGAGACCGGGTTGCCGGTCACCGATTCGTGTTCCTCACCCCAGGAGTCGGTCCAGGCGATCGGCAGCTCGAGGCGCTGATCGCGTGCGGTCACGCCCATTTCGTGGGCCAGACGGCGGATATCTTCGGCCGAGATGCCGGTGATGCGCGCCGCCCATTCCGGGGTGTACTCCGCGACCCGCTCCTGCAGCAACTGGAACGAAGGCTTGGCCGGCGTCCCGTCGCTCAGGGCGAATTCCCCGAGCAGGTAGGGGTCGGCATCCGGGGTATGGGTCGGTACCGCCCGCCCGGTCTTGCGATCCCACCAGAGCTGGTTCTGCGGGTCGTAGCAGCCCTCTTCCGGCGGGACCTCCGAGTGCAGGAACATCCCGAACTCGTCGTTGTTCTCGTCCGTGTTGACCAGCTGGCCGGCGTTGGTGTAGCGCACCAGAAAGTCGCGGTCGTACAGGCCCTTGTTGATGATCTCGTGGATCAGCGCAAGCAGCAGCGCGCCATCGGTACCCGGGCGGATCGGCACCCATTCGTCGGCGATCGCGGAGTAGCCGGTGCGTACCGGGTTGATGGAAATAAAGCGCCCGCCCTGACGCTTGAACTTGGAGAGCGCGATTTTCAGCGGGTTGGAGTGGTGGTCCTCGGCGGTACCGATCATCACGAACAGCTTGGAGTGTTCCAGGTCCGGGCCGCCGAATTCCCAGAACGAACCGCCGATGGTGTAGATCATGCCGGCGGCCATGTTCACCGAGCAGAAGCCGCCGTGTGCCGCATAGTTGGGGGTGCCGTATTGCTTTGCGAACAGCCCGGTCAGGGCCTGCATCTGGTCGCGCCCGGTAAACAGGGCAAAGCGTTTCGGGTCGGTCTCGCGGATGTGCTCGAGCCGCTCGGCGAGGATATCAAAGGTTTCCTCCCACGAGATGGGTTCGAATTCCCCGGCGCCACGCTCGGACCCGGCCTTGCGCCGCAGGGGTTGGGTCAGGCGCGCCGGCGAGTGCTGTTTCATAATCCCGGAGGCACCCTTTGCACAGATGACCCCCTCGTTGATGGGGTGCTCGGGGTTGCCGTCGATGTACCGCACCTCCCCGTCACGCAGGTGCACGCGGATGCCACAGCGGCAGGCGCACATGTAACAGGTGGTGTTCTTGATTTCTTGCGACGGGGTCTGTGCCATAAATCGTTAACGCCTTGAAAGTTTAGACAATCACGATATAATCGTTTCCCCCTGCATGCCGCCCCGGGGTTGCCCCACTATGCAGTTCCGGGGTGTCCACGACAAGGCATTCCGGTTCATCCCGTGAATCACGGCGAGAGGGTCCGGGCGTCACCGATGCGATCCGCGGGACCATCGGTGGAGAACGCGAGCTCGTGTCTCCGGCGTCGCGCCCGGATGCCGCGCGCAGGCCCTTCGCCGAGGTCGGTCCGGGCTGGATCGGGATGCCGGGCCCTGGCCGCAAGCGGCGGCATGGCCGGCTTGCCCCGCCCGGGGCCGGGCAGTGCGGCGCGGAACAGCGAGTCCTTCGGTGGCCCGGGCAACGGGTACTCGAAGGTGGATCCGATCGAGGACGACAGCAGAGGTCTGCCAATCCCATGAAGGTATGCATTGTTTCCGACAGCCACGACCGCGGCCCGATGCTGGCCCGTGCGATCGAGGCTGGCATTGCCGAGGGTGCCGAGGCAGCCATCCACTGTGGCGATCTGATCGGCGGGAATACCCTGCGCGCATCGCTGGCGCTGGGGATACCGATCCACGCCGTGCATGGCAACAACCTCGGTGACCCGGTCGCGATCTCGCGCATCGCCCACCAGTCCAACGGCCTGCTCGCCTACTACGGACACGATGCCGTCCTCACCCTGGGTGGCCGGCACATTTTCGTGACCCACTATCCTCACTATGCCCACGCAATGGCCTGCACGGGCGACTATGACCTCGTCTGCTGCGGGCACAGTCACGAAACCGAGATCCGTCAGCAACCCCATGTGAAAAACGGCTCCACCTGGCTCGTAAATCCGGGAACCGTTGCCGGTCTCGGGGCGCCCGAGGCGACCTGGGTGCTGGGTGACCTCGACAGCATGACGTTCGAGATCCGCCTGACGCCGGAGCCGGCCACGGCTGAGGGCTAGCCCGGATGCATCCGGGCTAGGGAAACACTGATGAATGTACACGTTCGCGTTGGCGCCCCAGGTTCCCCGATCCTGCGTTGCGCCCCTTGCCGGTAGCACCACGACCGGGTCCAGACCGCACCTGGTCTCGGAAAACCTGGGGCGCCAACGCGAGCGTGTACATTCATCAGTGTTTCCCTGGCGGTCTCTCGGGTGATCCCCGTCGGCCCGGTGGTTTCTCGGCGGCCGGGAACCGGTGTGAACGAGTTGGCTGGCCCCGCATATCCCCAATGACAGATGCAACTATCCCGGAAGGGAGGGTTGGCTTGTCAGCGGGGACCCGTCAGGGCATCGTCTAGGGTCCCTACCTGGATGGAGAGAACGCCATGACCGCAGAAAGCCCGCACAAGCCCCTCCCCTCGCACAAGGCGGCTCCCGGAACCGGTATCCAGCACGTGACCGAGGAAGCACCCCAGGTCACGCTGTCCTCTTCGGCGCTCTGCGTGATGACCGACTTCCGCAAGGTCCCGGTGGCCACGATCGGCCCCGAGGCAACCCTCAATCAGGCAACCGAGGAAATGATCGCCAGGGGCGTCCGGCTGCTGATCGTGGCGGACGAGGAGCGCGTGCTCGGCCTGATCACCGCGCGCGACACCCAGGGCGAGCGGCCGATCCAGATGGTGAGCGAGCGGGGAGTGCGGCACGATGACCTGCGGGTGCGCGACTTGATGGCGTCGGTGGAGAACGTGGACCTGCTGGACATGTATCGCGTGATGCGCGCCGACGTGGGGGACATCATCGCCACGCTGAAGAACTGGGGACGCCAGCACGCCCTGGTCGGGCAGACGGATCCGACGACCGGCGAGACCTGCATCCGGGGAGTGTTCTCGGCTACCCAGATCGGGCGCCAGCTCGGGCTTCAGGTGCAGACGTTCGACGTCGCGCGGACCTTCGCGGACATCCAGGCCGTCTTGTCAAAGGTGTACTGACGTGGAATGCGGCGGCGGGGATTTTCCCGCCGCCGCGCCGTTGCCGGTTCGAAGCCTGCTAGTTCTGACTCAGGCCCTGGTAGTACTCCATCAGGATTTTTGCCACTTCCGGACGCGAGAATTCGGCCGGCGGTGCTTCGCCCCGGCCCAGCATCTCGCGCACCTTGGTTCCGGACAGGAGCACGAAGTCCTCCTTCGTGTGGTCGGGTGCATCGCACATCATGACCACGCGGTCGAGCTTCTTGGAGTAGGCCGTGTGATCGGCGCGGAAGATCTCGATCTCCAGGGCGTCGTCCGGTACCTCGGTGTCGAAGATGGTCTGGGCATCGAACGGCCCGTAGTAGTCGCCGACCCCGGCGTGGTCGCGCCCGACGATGAAGTGGGTCGCGCCCATGTTCTGCCGAAACAGTGCATGCAGTACCGCCTCGCGCGGACCTGCGTACAGCATGTCGAAGCCGTAGCCGGTGATCATCACGGTGTTTGGCGGGAAGTAGAGCTCGGCCATCTTGCGAATGGCCGCGTCGCGCACCGGGGCGGGGATATCGCCAGGCTTGAGCTTGCCCAGCAGCATGTGGATCACTACGCCGTCGGCGTTCAGCTGTTCCATAGCCATCCGGCACAGCTCCTCGTGGGCGCGGTGCATCGGGTTGCGAGTCTGGAACGCGACCACCCGGTTCCAGCCGCGTTCGGAGATCTCGTTGCGAATCTCGACCGCAGTGCGGAAGGTGTCGGGGAAGTCATCCTGGAAGTACGAGAAGTGCAGGACCTGAATCGGCCCGGAGACACAGATCCGGCCAACGCTGTTGAATGCGGCCACCCCGGGGTGCTCCATGTCGGTCGTGCCGTAGACCTGCCGGGTCATGGTCTCCATCTGTTCGGGCGTGAACTCCTCGATGGCCTCGACCTCCTGGATGGCGAGCACCGGATTGCCCTCCATGTTGGGGTCGCGCAGCGCGATCCGTCGGGCGCCGCGGATCGCGTCCGCGTTGTCCAGCAGGTTCACCACCGGAACCGGGAAGAACAGGCCGCTGGTAGTGCGCATCTTCTCGGCACAGCCCATGGCGTCGGCGACATTCATGAAGCCGGTCAGCGGCGTGAAATAGCCGCCGCCCATCATCACGGCGTTGCCGGCGGCAGCAGAACTGATCACCACGGAAGGGAGGCTTTCGGCCTCTTTCATCAGGGCATGGTGTTGCTCGGGGTCATAGACAAACAGGGGCTTCAGGGTGTCTGCACCGTGTGGTTTGATCATGTGGCTCTCTCTCCTGCCGACAATGGATTTCGGGTATGTGGATCGGCGGGCCGTCCCGCCGGGTTCTTGGGCCGGTCGCAAGCGGCCGGGCCGGCCTCGAGGGCCGGCGTGGCCGAGCGTCGAACCAGAACGTAGCACAAGATAGTCCATAACGGCCCGGGTTTTTTGACCGCTCCTGGCCCCTGCGTCCCGGCTTTTCGCCATAAAAAAAACTCGGGCGAGCCGGTGTGCCGCGCGCAGCGGCGCCTGTTGCGTCCGCTCAACGGCGGCCCCGTTCCTGTCGTTTTGCTGCCCGAGCCTCCCGCGTGGATGGGGCCCGGATGCAAACCCCGGTGCGCCGCCAGGCAGCTGCAAAAGCATATAAGAACATCAGCATGTTACGGACCCCCTCCGGGGTGCCCGCCCGCTTTCCCCGGCTCCCGGCCGATCCAATGCTGTACAACACCTCCAGCTTTTGCGCCGCGCCAACGCCGCAAAGCGCGCTCCCGCGGGCGCTCTCCCTGCCCATAAGAATTAGTTATGCGAAGGCAAGTAAGTTTGATTTGAAGCGTCACTGTGATTGGCACAGACTCCGTGTGCTCATTGGACACTTGAGGAGGCGATACGCCGTGATCACAAGCAATCCCTTTGCCGAACTCGCCGCGGTTATCCCGCCGGCCGTCATGCAGGCTTACGTCGTGCTCATGGTCGTCCTGGTGGCCGTTGGCACGATTCTCGACATGATGCACAAGCGCAGTGCGACGTACTTTTTCGAGAACGCCAAGAAAGCCGAGAAAAACGCGACACGTAGCGTCAGCGGTGGCGAGAAGTTCTCGTTGTTGCTGAAGACCATCGGGAAGGAGGTCCTGACCTCCGGCGAATTCGCCAACCCGAAGCGCCGTATCTCCCATCTCTTCATCATGTACGGCTTCGTCGTCTTTGTGGTCACCACGGCCATCCTGATCTTCGCCTACCCGACTGATCCCGCCGCTCCGGCCATCCTGCCGCTGCTGTGGCACCTGGGCGCCCTGTCGCTGGCATTCGGGGGCTACTGGTTCTGGTTCTTCATTCGTGTCGACGTCAATTCCGAAGGCCGTCGCTGGTACCAGTTGGTGCGTGCCGACCTGTTCATCGTGTCGCTGCTGCTGACCGCGACCTTCGCGATCCTGTGGTCGCTGACGCAGGGGACCGGTGCCCTTGGTTGGCTGTTCTTCGTACTGTTCGTTGCCGCCACCACCACGCTGTTCGGTAGCGTCTACTGGTCCAAGTTCGCGCACATGTTCTTCAAGCCGGCTGCGGCCTACCAGAAGCGCGTGACCAAGGCCGACGGCTCTGCCGAGAATCTGCCCACCCTTACGCGCGACGATCCCGAGCAGCAGCAGCGCCATTCCATGGAATTGCTGCGTGACGCGCCGATGGACATGGGGCTGGGCATCAAGCGTGAAGCGCCGAACCACTACTAAAGTCATTCACCCGAACACCAGCATCGATCGAGGATTGCCATGCCAACTTTCGTATACATGACCCGTTGCGATGGCTGTGGACACTGCGTGGATATCTGCCCGTCAGACATCATGCATATCGACGAAACCACGCGCCGTGCCTATAACATCGAACCCAACATGTGCTGGGAATGCTTTTCCTGCGTGAAGGCCTGCCCGCACCACGCCATCGACGTGCGTGGCTACGCGGACTTCGCTCCGCTGGGCCACAGCGTCCGCGTGGACCGCGACGAGCAGCGCGGCACCATCGCCTGGAAGATCAAGTTCCGCGATGGTCGCGAAAAGAATTTCCTGTCACCGATTACGACCAAGCCCTGGGGCAAGCACATCCCGCAGCTCGCGGACGTGCCGGCACCGGACAAGGGCATGCGGGACAGCCAGCTCCTGTTCAACGAGCCCAAATACATCCGCATGGATGAAGGGGATCTGCACACGCTGGAGGCCGCCGGTCTCAAACTGAAAGAAGGGGTGTACTACTGATGGCCTACAAGACAATCGTCGAAGACAACATCGACATCTTGGTCTGTGGCGCCGGCCTGGGCGGCACGGGCGCCGCCTGGGAAGCCCGCTACTGGGGCCAGAACAAAAAGGTCGTGATTGCCGAAAAGGCCAACATCGACCGCTCCGGCGCGGTGGCCCAGGGGCTGTACGCGATCAACTGCTACATGGGAACCCGCTGGGGCGAAAACAACCCCGAGGACCATGTTCGCTACGCCCGCATCGACCTGATGGGTATGGTGCGCGAGGACTTGCTGTTCGACATGGCGCGTCACGTCGACTCGACCGTGCACCAGTTCGAGGAATGGGGTCTGCCGCTGATGCGTGATCCCAAGACGGGTGCCTACCAGCGTGAAGGCCGCTGGCAGATCATGATCCACGGCGAGTCCTACAAGCCGATCGTGGCCGAGGCCGCCAAGAAGTCGGCCGACACCATCTACAACCGCATCTGCGTCACCCATCTGCTGATGGACGAGTCGAAGGAAAACCGCGTCGCGGGTGCTGTCGGCTTCAACGTGCGCACCGGCAACTATCACGTGTTCAAGTCCAAGTCGGTGGTCGTCGCCGCGGGCGGCGCCTCGATGATCTTCAAGCCGCGCTCCGTGGGCGAAGGTGCCGGTCGCGTGTGGTACGCCCCGTGGTCGTCCGGCTCCGCCTATGGCCTGCTGATCAACGCCGGCGCCAAGATGACCCAGATGGAAAACCGCATCGTGCTGGCCCGCTTCAAGGACGGCTATGGTCCGGTCGGGGCCTACTTCCTGCACCTGAAGACCCGTACCCAGAACTGCAACGGCGAAGAGTACGAGTCCAAGTGGTGGCCAGGGCTGCAGGAAATGGTCGGCAAGGAATACCTGGATCCGGAGGTCTCTCACCGGACCCATCGGCCGATCCCGACCTGCCTGCGCAACCACGCGTTCCTGAACGAGGTCAATGCCGGCCGTGGCCCGATCCACATGGTCACGATGGAGGCCTTCCAGGACCCGCACCTTGAAGAGGTGGGCTGGGAGAACTTCCTCGGCATGACGGTCGGCCAGGCCGTGCTGTGGGCCGCCACCGACGTCGATCCCAAGAACGAGAACCCGGAGCTCACCACCTCCGAGCCCTATGTGATGGGTTCGCACGCTACCGGTTGCGGCGCCTGGTGCTCCGGTCCCGAGGATGTCTCGCCGCCCGAGTACTTCTGGGGCTACAACCGCATGACCAGCGTCGAAGGCCTGTTCGGTGCCGGCGATGCCGTGGGCGGGACGCCGCACGCGTTCTCCTCCGGCTCCTTCACCGAAGGTCGCCTGGCCGCGAAGGCTGCGTGCAAGTACATCGACGACGGCAAGGCGGAAGGCATTCGCGTCTCCGATTCTCAGATCAACAAGCTGAAGGAAGAGATCTACAAGCCGCTCGAGCACTACAAGATCTACCGCAACGAGGTCGTTGCCGGTTCGGTGAACCCGAACTACATCAACCCGCGGCAGGGTCTGGATCGCCTGCAGAAGCTGATGGACGAGTACTGCGGTGGTGTGACGGTCAGCTACATGACCAACGAGAAGCTGCTCAACATCGGCCTGAAGAAGATGCACATCCTCGAGGAGGATCTGGAAAAGCTGGCCGCGGAAGACATCCACGAGCTGCTGCGTGCCTGGGAGCTGAAGCACCGCGTGCGCACCGCCGAGAGCGTCTTCCACCACACCCTGTTCCGCAAGGAAACGCGCTGGCCGGGGTACTACTACCGTGGCGACTTCCTGAAGCTCGACGACGAGAACTGGCATCATCTGACGGTTTCCCGTCGTGACCCGAAGACGGGCGAGTACACCATGGAGAAGGCGCCGTGCTATCACCTGGTCGACAAGGACGAGGCCCCGGCCGAGGCCGAGAAGGAAGAGGCCTAGGGTGCTACCCTTGACGGGGTCGGCAGTAGCGACCCCGTCACTACTGCCGGAAACAGCGAAGGCCAACGCCCGTGCGTTGGTCTTCTTTTACCACTGCCACGTCCGGGATTCGACATGAACAACACAGCAGATGCACAGGCACTTCCGGAGTCCTCGATGAACATCATCGATCACTCCGACGAAGAGATACTGGAAATCGCGCACCCGATGTGGAGCGACCTGATCAAGTACTCCAACAAGGGCCAGTACGGCAAGTTCATCCGCAAGTTCTCCTACAACCTCCTGTTCGGCCTGAACGAGGTCGAGGTGGGCAAGCAGTTCGCCAAGAGCGACCTGACCCGCAATCTCAGCGACGACTGGGATTTCCTCGGGATTATTCGGCGCGGCGAGCACGTCACCGTGCTGTATCGGGTCCGGAGTACCAAGAAGGAAGGGGAATGGCTCGGCAGGATGGTGCTCGGCTACGAACAGGGCGAGGTACGCATCTTCGGGGCGTCGATTTTCTGAAGGAGCGGATCCGGCATGAGTGAAGAAGTGATCAAGGACAACAAGTACGTCGAACTGAACTACCAGGTGATCGACGAGAAATCCGGTCAGGTCCTGACCGAGGTCGAGTTTCCGCTGGGTTACGTACACGGCGTCAACGAGGTCCTGTCACCGCAGGTCATGGGCGAGCTGGAAGGCTGCGCGCAGGGCGAAACCATCGAGGTGCCGATCGACTGTAATGCCCTCTATGGCCCGCGCGACGAGTCCCTGGTGATTACGGATTCGATTGAAAACGTGCCGGAGGAATACCGCGAGGTCGGCACTGCGATCCTGATGGAAAACGACCGGGGTCAGACCAAGAGTTTCCTGGTCACCCGGATCGACGACAACACCATTACCATCGACGGGAACAATCCGTTGTGCGGCCGGCAGGTGATCTTCAAGTTGAACGTCCTGCTGGTGCGCGATGCCACCGATGAAGAAATCGAGCACGGCGGCAAAGTGGAGTCGGGTCCGGATATCGACACCGGGCGTGCGGTCCCCATCGAATGACAGCATCGGAGCGTCCGGTCTGTCAGTGAGCCAGGGGTAGCGAGGCAGATGTTCTCCTTTCCCCTCTTTTTTCATCGCAGCGAGGTGAATGCATCATGAGTCAGGCATCCGACAAGAAGCACCCGGAAGTTCCGGACGGCAAGACGCGCTATCTGGTCACCCGGCAGATGAAGCCGAACGAAAAGGGCTTTGTCGGCTACGAGACCATCTGGGAACCCTTCCAGAAAGAAGCCAAGTACGAGACGCCCAAGCGTCCCTGATATAGCTGGCCGCGCATCTGCGTCTCGGGTGCGCGGCCCCGTCTTTGGGCAGAAGGCGTGGACCTCGGTCGGCACAACCCGCACCCGTAGTGCGCCCGTGTGGGCCTAGCGGGACCCACGTTCTTCCTGCTTTCCAAGGTGCTCCGCGCCCCCGAGTCCGCGCCTCCTCGAACACTATTCTTTCGTTTCTGCACCTGGCCGCGCGCCCGTATTCCCGGATTACATCCTCAGTTCGTCGCAATTAAAAGGGCCCCGCCGGAGCGTAGTCCGACGAGGCCCGACAATGGCCGCGGCGCTCCTGGTCGCCGGGGCCGATCCTGCCTGCAGCTCAGAAGTTGTAGCGCATGCCGATCGACAAGGCGGTCGCCGTCTCCCCGGCGGCCCCCCCGGACCCGCACTGCGCGCCTGACCCCAAGGGGTCAGTTGTGATGCGTCGTCGTTGTCGACCATGGCAACGTCGCCGTAGAAGCGCAGGTCGCTGTCGACCCGGTATTCAAGACCAATCGCGTACATCGACGCGTCGGCCTCGTTCAGATCCGAATCGAGCTGGAAGAGGTGGCCGTTGAGACGCAAACTGGGGGTCAGGCGGAACTGCCCGCCGAGGCCGTATACGTCCGCTTCGTCACCATTCGTGGTTTCCGAGTTTTGATAGAACGCGGCCATCCGCAGTGCCGGGGTGATGCTGTAGGCCAGCACCGCGCGGAAGGCGTCCGGGTCCACTGCGCCGTCTTCCTGCTTCTCGTAGGCCAGCGCACCGCTGAGGTCCCCCATGTCGAGGTTCAGCGCGGTTGAGTAACCCTTGTTGGGCGCGCCATCCTCAGTGGTGGCGTCTCCGGTCTCGTTCGAGTACTGGAGGTCCCAGGTCAGGCCACCGAAGTCCGGTGTCCGGTAGTGGATGCTGTTGTTGAAACGCTGATCGAACCGCCCGGTCTGAGCGCGCGAGCGGGCCAGGTTGCGCAGGTCGCCCACGCGGTCGCCAAAGAAATTGGCGTCCCCACGCGCGCGCTTGAACGGCGTGTCGAACTTGCCGATCCGCAGCATGCCCCAATCGTCGCCTTTCAGGCCAACGAAGGTGTCGCGGGTGGCCAGGGTCAGCCCGCCGTCGTCGGCGGTATCGAAGTCGACCTGCTGCTCGATCTGGAAGACGGCGACCAGCTGTTCGCGAAACTCACGTTCGCCCTTGAAGCCCAGGCGGCTCGAATTGCTCGACAGGTTGAACTCGTTGTAGTCGGCGCCGTCGTCCAGGATGTCGGCGGAAAGGTGGGCGCGTCCGTACAGCGTCCAGTCGGCGGTGGCCAGTGCCGGGGTGAGCAGCCCACCTGCGATCAGGCAGGTCACGAGGTGATGGCGATTCATGGGTTTCTCCCTGTTTGCGTTGCGAAGTTGGCGAGACGCGTATGCATCTCGACAGGGCGCAAGCATGGAGAGCCGGGTTGACACCCCGGTTAAGCGGCCATGAAGATCGTATTAAAAGGCGACACTGTTGCGGATCTACAACCCATCGCTCGGCCATCCTGGGTTGACCCCGGGTTCACCGCGCTAGCGGCTTTCGCCCGGCGCCGATTCCGGGGCCGTGAGGGAAAGGGCGCTGTGGTCATCGCGACGTGCGGCCTCGATCGTCCCCGGGTACGGCCGGGTTGATTGCGACGCGGTTGTCCGACCTCGCAATCGGCTAGGCACAAAAGCGTACCAGCCGGCTGGAAGAATCCACGAAACCCCGACCCGTAGGGCCTCAGGGGTCAGGCCGATCGCGCCGCTGTTGCTCATCCGACGCCGGGGCGATCTCGTCCAACCGTCCCTGCGCGATCTTGCGCAGGGTCTCCGGGTCGGTGCCGTCGTCCTCTTCCCAGGAGGGCCGCCGCGCCGGGGGTAACGGGTCGCGGCGGTACAGGAACCAGCCGCAGACCGCGCCGACCACCGCCCCGAACAAATGCGCCTCGAACGACACTCGGGGGGTGCTGGGAAAGACGCCCCACAGCATGCTTCCGTAGAGGAACAGGATGATGATCGCGAGCGCGATGGACAGCGCATCGCGGCGCCGGATTCCGATCACCACGGCAAAGAACATCAGGCCGTGGGTCAGCCCGGACGCGCCGATGTGTGCCCCCTCGCGCGCGAACAGCCATACCCCCAGCCCGCCCATGATCCAGATCAGGGGAACGGCGATCCGGGTTGCGCGCGGGAAACCATACAGCGTCAGGATCCCGAGGACCCAGAGGGTTGGCACGTTCGCAGCCAGGTGGCCCCAGGAGCCGTGAATCAGGGGCGAGGTAAAGATCCCGAGCACGCCCATCGGATCGCGCGGAAGGATGCCCAGGCGCGACCAGTCGCCCCCCAGCAGTTCGTGCAGGGCGTGTATGACCACCAGGATCGCGGCGCCGATCAGGGGCCAGATCAGGGCGCGTCGCAGGCGTTCGCGTTCGGCCTTGGGATCGGTCGGGGGTGCCGGCCGGCGCAGATTCATCATGCGTCTAGCCTGCCATGCTCGGGCCCGGCGTCCAATTTCTCTGACTCACGGGCGCCGGCGCTGGCACCGTCATTGCGTACATGGACGCCCCCGGTTTGCCAAGCGTTTGAGTGATGGTTTCGGGGCGACGATTGCTCCCGTACATTCGGACTGCGTGTGCGGCTTTCATTCGCCACGGTCCCGGATGGATTCCGC
>SKNJ01000232.1 GCA_007120575.1 Thioalkalivibrio sp. | reverse complement strand
TTCTCGCGGAAGATGACCATGTCGGTCTTCTCCGGCTCCTTCAGCGGGCTCGGGGTGCCGTCGTAATAGCGCACCGGGCGCAGGCAGACATACAGGTCCAGTTTCTGGCGCAACGCCACGTTCAGGGAGCGGAAGCCGCCACCGACCGGGGTGGTCAGCGGGCCCTTGATCGACACGCGATAGTCCTTCACCGCCTGTAGGGTCTCGTCCGGCAGCCCGGAGTCGTCGGCATAGACCCGGGTCGCCTTCTCGCCGGCATAGACCTCCATCCATTCAATCTTCTTCTTGCCACCGTAGGCCTTTTCCACGGCCGCATCGGTCACCCGGCGCATCACCGGGGTGATGTCCACACCGATCCCGTCACCCTCGATATAGGGGATCACCGGATGATCCGGCACCACCAGCCCGCCCTGCTCGTCCACGCCGATGCGCTCGCCCTCTTTCGGGACCTGTATGTGCTGGTAGGCCATGCAAACTCCTTGTTCGATATCGTCGGAAAAGGGGGTCGTCCGAAGCAAACCCTTCTGCCATCCGATTATACATGTTCGGCTGCACCTTCCGGAGCGTCGCGGTTCCCCCCTTCGCCCGGGATGCCTGGCGAAACGCAGATGCCTGCGCAGGTCCGCGCGCAATTCGATTCTGCTCGCCGACAAGGCCGTGGCGCGCCTTGGCTCGGAGCTGATGAGGCAGCAGCACGGACGTGCGCCATCGTTGGTGTTTCCCCGGTGTAGTGCGTCGGGTGCTGGCGCCGACGTATCATGCCGCTCATGGATGACCGAATGCCCTGCCATATCACCGTGGCCGCCGTGATCGAGACGGAAGGACAGTTCCTGTTCGTCGAGGAGACCGACGGCGGACGGCATGTCCTGAATCAGCCCGCCGGTCACCTGGAACCCGGGGAAGACCTGCTTGAGGCGGTGGTACGCGAGGTGCTCGAGGAAACCGCGAAGGTGTTCCATCCCGAGGCCTTCCTCGGTTGCGACCTGCTCGCCCTGCCGAACGGGGCGGTCACCCTGCGCGCGGCATTCTGCGGGGGCGTCAGCGAACCCGGCACGCATGCGCCGCGCGATCCCGCCATTCATGCCCTGCACTGGCTCACCCCCGGAGATGCCGAACGTGGCTGGCCACTGCGCAGTCCGCTGGTCATGCGCAGCCTGCGCCGCTATCTCTCCGGCCTGCGCCTGCCGCTGTCCGCGGCCGGGGCGCTGAACCGGGTCCCCTCGGGATGACCGCGGCGCGCGCGGAGCGGGTCATCGTCGGTCTGTCGGGTGGCGTCGATTCGGCCGTCGCGGCCAGCCGCCTGATGGAGGCCGGCTACCGGGTGGAAGGCCTCTTCATGAAGAACTGGGAGGATGATGACGACCAGGAGTACTGCGCTGCCGCGGCGGATCTGGCGATGGCGCAGGAGGTCGCCGCCTGTCTCGAGATCCCGCTGCACAAGGCCAATTTCGCCGATGCCTATCGTGAACGGGTGTTCGCCCACTTCCTGCAGGAATACCAGGCCGGACGGACCCCTAATCCCGACATCCTGTGCAACCGCGAGATCAAGTTCCGCGCGTTTCTCGATCACGCGCGCAATCTGGGCGCCACCCGCATCGCGACCGGGCACTACGCGCGGGTCCGCCACAACCCGGACCACAGCGAGCTGTGCCTGGCCGCCGACGCCAACAAGGACCAGACCTATTTCCTGCACACCCTGACCCAGGAACAACTACGCCCTGCCCTGTTCCCGCTGGGGGATATCCCCAAGGAGCGGGTCCGCGAGCGCGCCCGCGAGCTGGGGCTGCCCAATCACGCGCGCAAGGACTCCACCGGGATCTGCTTTATCGGCGAACGGCGCTTCCGCGATTTCCTGGCGCGTTACCTGCGCGCACCGGAGGGGGACATCCGCACCCCCGAGGGCCAGGTGATCGGACGCCATCGCGGACTGATGTTCTATACCCTGGGGCAGCGCCAGGGGCTGGGTATCGGCGGCGTCGAGGGCTTTGCCGACGCACCGTGGTACGTGGTGGACAAGGACCTGGCCCGCAATCAGCTGATCGTCGCCCAGGACGGCCAGCACCCGTTGCTGATGAGCCCTGCCCTGACCACCGAGGCCGGGCACTGGATCCATCGGCCTCCGCTTGCCAGCGCGCCCCTGCAGGCGCGTATCCGGCACCGCCAGCCCCTGCAGGGGTGCCGGATCGCGGGCCTTGGTGAGCAGGGCCTGCAGGTCGCGTTCGAGACGCCGCAGCGTGCCGCGACGCCGGGCCAGTCGATCGCCTTCTATCGTGGCGACGTTTGTCTGGGCGGAGCGGTGATCGCGGCCCGCCGGACGCTGGCGGAGGAGGCCCGGAACCCGGCAGTTCCGGTATAGTACACAGCCCGAAACCGACGACCCCGGGAAACCTTCGGCTTGGATCGCAGCGACTACAACCGCACCCTGGCGCTCGCCGCGCTGTTTCAGACCGCGAGCCTGGTCAAGGACCTGGCCTGGCGCGGGGGCTGCGACGAATACGAGTTCGAGGTGATGATCGGCAGCCTGTTCCAGTTCGATGCCGAATCCCCGGCGGCGATCTATCGCGAGCCGGTCAGCCTGCGCACCGGCCTGGAGCGGGTGGAAAGCCAGTTGCAAAGCGCCGGGAAGCCCCCCGACATGGAAGTCACGCGTTATGCGATCGGCCTGATCTTCCTCGAACGCAAGCTGCAAAAACACGATGACATGCTGCAGAAGCTGACCGAGGGCCTGCAGGGCGCCCAGCGCCAGGTCGACTATTTCACCCTGACCCACGAAAGCGTGGTAGCCCGCCTCGGCGAGCTGTACAAGGAGACGATCTCCGAGCTCGGGCCGCGCATCCTGGTGCAGGGGGAACAGGCGAATCTGTCCAATCCCGACACCGCCGCGCGCATCCGTGCCCTGCTGCTGGCCGGAATCCGCGCCGCGGTACTGTGGCGGCAGGCCGGTGGCTCGCGCTGGAAACTCCTGTTCGGGCGCAAGCGACTGGTTCGCGAGGCCCACGAAATCCTCCGACGACTCAACACCTGACTGCGGAATTACCCCCTATGAGCCACAACGCACCCAGCAACACCCGCACCCTGACCGCCGGCGGCCGCGAATGCCGCTATGTGCCGATCTCCGACGACGCCCGGGCAACCGACCTGCCGTTTGCACTCAAGGTGCTGCTGGAGAATCTGCTGCGCTTCGAGGACGAGCGCACGGTGCGCCGCGCCGACATCGAGGCCCTGCTGGACTGGGATCCGAAGGCGGAACCCTCCCAGGAGATCGCGTTCCGTCCGGCGCGCGTGCTGCTCCAGGACTTCACCGGCGTGCCCGCGGTCGTCGACCTGGCCGCGATGCGCGATGCCATGGAGGCGCTGGGGGGCGATCCCAAGAAGATCACCCCGCTGCAGCCAGCCGAGCTGGTCATCGACCACTCGGTGCAGGTGGATGCCCACGGCAACGCCAACGCGATGAACCTGAACGCGGAGCTCGAATACTCGCGCAATCGCGAGCGCTAC
>SKNJ01000264.1 GCA_007120575.1 Thioalkalivibrio sp. | reverse complement strand
GTCGAATTCTTTGGCCGCGAATGACGGTCTCCGCATCCAATTGTGCCCCTGCTCCGGTCGGGGCCTTGCGGCTTAAAGCGGGAGCAAACGCGACGTCGGGCAATTCATTCATCGGAAGCGGAGAATCGGCACGACGAGCGGGTGATCGCGGGCGGGCAACTTGCGGTCGCGTTACGGGCACCGTGAATGAAAACGGGAACCCCGAAGGACGCGAAGAGCACGAAGGCATGCGCGGGGGCAGATGCGATCGGTGTTGGGTCACACCGCGAGTGCGTTCGATGAAGTGGACCCCAATTTCAGGACCACGGCGGGCGGTCCTTACGAGAGAGTCGTCGGACTATTGGATCGTTTTTTTCCTAAACCGCTGAATAGATCGGTGATCCGTGCTAACATGTCGGTGCGGTTTACCAGACCGCACACCCACCCCCCAACCTCGGTACCTTCATCCGGTTGCGTCGATGCGGATGGCACCTGAACTCGATGAATGTCAGCTAGTCGCGTTCCCGATGCACCGGCAAAACGAACGGTACTGACATCATCTTGTCGGAAGAAAAGGAGATAAACGGATGCTTGACACCGAAACTCGCACGGAGCCAACCTCTGGTTCGATCGACTCGCCCACCTCGCCCCACCCAGCGGTTCCACATCCGGTTATCCAGATCATTCATCACTCCGCCACCGCGGATCATGGGATCCTCACCGATCTCTACAAAGACTCCGCGTTTCACCTGCATCCTGACATCGACTCCGGTGGCGTGCTCCCGACTGCGGAAACTCAAGGGTCTCCAGAAATTTCGGCTGACAGCGTCAATC
This sequence comes from Thioalkalivibrio sp., assembly GCA_007120575.1. Lineage (GTDB taxonomy): Bacteria > Pseudomonadota > Gammaproteobacteria > Ectothiorhodospirales > Ectothiorhodospiraceae > Thioalkalivibrio. The sequence goes on along the minus strand of SKNJ01000264.1, from coordinate 2,686 downwards.
CCTTTTCCGACTCTGTGTTCTGTGCCGCAACGTACTCGCACCTGGCCCCCCAGGCTTTTCTCGCGAGCTCCCCAACCAGCACCCGAAGCGCGGCAATTCGCGACTCGGCACTCCGGCGTCTTCGCTCAATACTTGACGCGATCCCGGCCTTCGTCGGCTTGTGCGAGCCAACCGGCCGCATGATTGATGTAAACGAAACGGTTCTTAGATCCACGAACCTGCCGCGCCGATACTACATCGGGAAAAACATCTGGGATTTAGCTGCTTTCACGCACTCACCCCAATCAGCCAATGACATGAGGAGCAATCTTCGGCTTACCTCCCAAGGCAAACAAGTTCGTTTTCAAACGCTCGCGAAGATTGCGGGTGACATTTTTGTCCCCATTGAGGTCACCTTCGTCCCCATTTGTGATGCGACCGATAACACATCCTATATTCTAGCTTTCGCCCTCGACATCAGTGAACGCTTGACTTACGAATCTCGCATTCGGGAGACAATTAAACACTTAAAGCAGGCTCAGCACCTCGGTCAAACGGGAAGCTGGACCTGGGAAATCGCGAGTGGCAAGATCTACTGGAGCGATGAAACATTCCGAATTTTCGGGATGTCACCCCAAGTGGTTGAGCCTGATTTTGAGCACCACTTCATTCGCTCGATCTTGCCGGAGGAACGATCGCCTACACGTAAAACCATTGCCGAAGCGATAAACACTCCTTTCAATCCACTTCGCATGGAAATCCGCATTCAATCGGCAGATGGGCAAATCAAACATCTCAAAGTATTCGGTGTGGTTCATTGTGACCCGAGGGACCATCCCGAGCGGATGACCGGTACGGCGCAAGACGTAACCGCCTCGCGTGCGATTGAGAAACACCGCAATTTGCTGCAGGCCGAATTGCACCGCGCCTCCTACTGGGCGTCTCTGGGCGAGATTGCCGGTGGCGTCGCTCTCGAGATCAATCAGCCTTTGGCGGCAATTCGCCTTTACGCCGAAGGCTGCAGGGAAGGCATCCGTGCCACAAACCCAGAAGCATCAGCCCTCGCCTCACAGTTGGATGAAATAAGCCGATTGGCAGATCGATGCGGGCTGATCGTAAAGAAAATCAAGGATCTCACCGAGAACCGGCAAGCGGTTCCTGCGGAGGTCATTGTTCAGGAACTTTTCGACTCCGTCCGTGACCTGCTCGCCACCGAGATGCGAGAGAAACGAGCGCAAATCACTTCTTTTTGCCAGACGCAAGACCTGCGCATCTGGGGTGATCGGATTCAGCTGCAGCAAGCGCTGTCAAACATGGTGCGCAATTCGTTGGAAGCTCTTGACGAAGATACGGAAGATCGGCGAATCCACCTGACAGCTAAGCGTGAACAGGATCACGGGGTGATCATGTCGGTGACCGACTGGGGCCCCGGTGTTCCTCCAGGGCTGTCAAAGCAAATATTTACACCTTTCTATACAACCAAGCCGGAGGGCATGGGTCTTGGGTTGCGTATTTGCTGCAAAATCGCAGAGATGCACGGGGGCGACTTTAGTTTCCGGAGGCCGCCACACCGGGGCGCCGAGTTTCAGATGTGCATTCCGGCCAAACCGCCTCCCGGCAAGAAGTCGACCGCCGATCCATCGTTTTAGTAAAATGATTTGCTTGGCGGAATTCCGGTAGTTTACTTGCCCGCGATTGCTCGGCTTGCTTAATATTACCTGCCCCCACACGTCCCGAGGTCCTACGCAATGCCCATTGGAAATCCAGAAACCGCCATTGGTGAGTGTGTTTACGTCATTGAAGATGACGTTGACCTTCAGAAATCGCTCGCATGGACGTTGGCGTCAGTAAAATACAGCGTAGAAATCTTCGACTCCGCCGACGACTTCCTGAAAAAGACTGATTTCCATAAGGCCGGCTGCATTGTCCTAGACCTGTTGTTACCCGGAATCACCGGCCTACAGCTATGTCGTCAACTCGCCGCGATTAAGTCGCCGTTGGCCGTCGTTCTTATCTCCGCCCACGGGGATATTTCTTCTGCCGTCCGGTGCCTTCGTCTTGGTGCGGTCGATTTCCTGGAAAAGCCTTTTGGGCGAGAGCGACTCTTGCAAGCCGTTAATGAAGGTATTGTAAGGTCGCGCCAAAAACATGCGGACATGCAAGAAGAAGAGATGGTTTCGCAACGACTCGCTTCACTTAGTCAACGTGAACGACAAATTCTCGATTGCATGACAGAAGGGCTCATTACGAAAGAAATCGCGAAGCGGTTAGACGTTTCCCCCCGCACGGTGGATGTTCACCGGTCTCAGATTAAACAGAAACTGGAACTCAAGTCATCGGCCCAGATCGGGCGCTTGATGTACGTCGAGGAGCGACGGCGGCGTCGAGTCAGGAGGGGACCCGGTGTCGACTAATGTGCGACCCGCAATCCGCAATTCGGCACAGCCTCATTTGAATGCGAGGCAGGCCGTAAAGCGGTTTCCGAATTTGGCGAATTTGGTTTCCCGGTGTCGTGCGAATTTCGCTTCGCCAAAAGACAACGTGTGCAGGTATCGATGAATTGCTGGCGGTCGATTGGCTTACTCGCGTAGGCATCGCATCCGCTCAAAAGGCAACGTTCCGCATCACCTTTCATGGCGTTGGCGGTGAGGGCGACAATCGGCAGTTCACAGCCTTGATCGCGAAGGGTGGCTACCATTTCATATCC
>SKNJ01000205.1 GCA_007120575.1 Thioalkalivibrio sp. | reverse complement strand
CGGCGCAGGTATCCGTAAATGGCCAGGCCCAGGGCTGAACCCGCAAGAAACCAGGGCAGGTTGACCAGCGACTCGTGCCACCGCCCCAGGGCAAGGGCCGGCCACATCTGGATCACCGAGACCAGCGGCGGATGACGATAGTACTGGCCGTAGCCTTCGCCCCCGCCCCGCAGAAGCTCCCGGGGGCGGACGAAAGCATCCGCACCGCCATGCTCCAGGAACCCACGGGCACGATAGCTCCAGTAGTAGTAGGCGTCCCAGCCATAGACCGGACGCCACAGGATCTCGACCAGCCACCCGCCCATGCGCACGACAATCAGCGCCAGCAGCACCAGCACCGCCGCGCGCACCCACCAGGCCGCAGTGGCCCAGCTCGCCACCAGGGCACCACCTGGCGTGGCCTGTGCCGCGGGTACACGCAGCAGCGGGTCCCGCGCCAGCCAGGCCCCCGCGAGGGCCAGCAACCCGGCCAGCGCCAGGATCGCACCGGTGTACCAGCCGCCCAGCAGTTGATCGAGCCCAAGCAAAAGGCCGGCCACGGCGAACAGCGCCAGGAAATACCCGACACCCAGTACGCCCGCCCAGCGCCCCGGGGCATCGCACGGCCACCAGCGCAGCAACAGCAAGGCTGCCGCCAGCCAGGGAAGCCCCAGCGCCAGGATCAGCCGCATACCCTCCAGCATGATGACTCCCTTCTCCATCGTGAACGCAGCCCGGAAGGCCCGGGCCTTCCATGCGTGCCCGCGCCGCAGGCACGGCTGGCGTACGCGGGTTCCTCAGTTACGCAGGCATATGCGTGCGAGAGACCGACCCGCCCGCCTATTGCAACTCGAGCAGCAAGTCCCCCTCGTGCTGTCTCAGCAAGCGGGCTGCGCGTACCGGTGGCTGTCCCTCGTTTGCCACGGCCACCCAGTCTGCCGCGTCATCCGGGTATTCGATACGCAACGCGCCCAACCGCGCACCCGGCGAAAGCCCGCGGACCTGGACCGTAATGTTCCCGCGCGCGGGCAGTCCGAACCCGAGCGAAAACTCGCGCGCCCCCGCCGACAGGTCGCGCGCCGGGATGACCCGCTCGGATACCAGCTCGGTTTCATCGTGATCGCCCCCGGTGGCGGCGCGCCGCACCTGCAAACGGATGGCCCCCTCCGGCTCCGGGATATCCAGGTGCAGCACCAGCCGGTAAAAGGCGGACGACAACGAAAAGGGGACATCGACCCGCGCCTGGCCGCGGCCCTCGCCGCGGAATTCCAGCATCGGGCCATCGAGCGTATCGGTGACCGCCACCGCCGCACCTTGCCATGCCTGCGCGTCCGCCTGCCACGGGAAACGGGTGCGCGCCACGGCGGACAGCCCTCGGCGCAGCCTGAGCAGCGAGACCTCGTGCGGGACCAGCAGGATCAATGCATCACCGGGGCGGGCATGCCGCAGCACGTCCCGGGTGAGTGTCTCCTGGAACAAGCCGGGCAGCGGCAACAGGCGGTAGCGGACGTAGCGGGTCAGGCCATCGTTCCCGGAGATCGTGAACACGCGCGCATCGGGCTCCAGCTGCTCCTTTGCGGCCGTCACCAGCGCCAGCAGATCCTGACCGCCGTAGTCGGCGGGAACCCGGGCCTGGCCCGGGACCCCGGCGAAGGAGGTATAGGTGTTGCGGTGCTCGTGAACGACGTCGGCCTGCCAGCGCAGATCCAGCGCGAACCAGGCGACCAGTACGATGAGCATGACACCCACCCACGCGCCACGCCCCCCACGCAACCGGTGGAGCAGAACGAACACCACCAGGGCGAGCAGTACCCAGACAATCGCCACCGTGGTCGGGCGGAACGGGGCATCGCCGGATCCCGCACCGACCACATGCGGGGTCACGTTGGAAAACGCGACGGGCTCGACCCAGGCCTGCAGAACCGCGCGCAGGGCAGCCAGTGGCCCCGGCGCGTCGCCGCGGAACTCCAGGCCTCGGATTTGCAGGCCCGCGACCCCGGATCCGTGCAGCAACAGGCCCAGCATGGCGGGCTGCCCGTCCCAACCCGATGCCTCCGCGAGGTCCATCCCCGCCTCGAGATCGATGCGCTCGGCATGCTCGGTCCCCGGCTCGGCCGCGTTCACCCACATCAGCACGGCCTCCGGAACCGGGTCCCTGTTTTCAACCGGGATGCGCAGGTCGGTCAGCCGCGTCAGATCCGGCGCGCCGTCGGGGATACCCGTGACCAGAATCGCTCGCCCGCGCGCTCCAACCCCGTGCAGCCGCACGGTGTGCCCTTCGACTTCGCCACGGCCCTCTGCGATCTGAAGATCGGAGCCCGGGATCACCAGCGACGCGCCGGGAATATCCAGCGTCCGATCGCCAGTTGCCATCCAGCCCCAGAAAGCCAGTAGCAGCATGGCCAACGCACAGCCGCCGGCGAAAGCGGCATGGATCAGGATGGTGCGCATGCCCTCGTGCGCCCCTCCATTCGCCTCGCCCATCGATGCCGCCGTGTTCGCCGTCGCCACGTCGCTCCCTTCCGCCCGGTCGTGTCCATCCTGCGTCACGGTACGTACTTTACGCGGCCCGCTCCCGCGATGGGAATCCCGCCACCCGGCGGGCGTGGCGCCGGGCCCCACCCCGGAGGCCTACTCCGCGGGCAGGAACATCAGGCGGTGCAGGGGCGTGACTTCGGCACGGCCGGGGCTGCGCACACCGAGCTCCAGACTGGAATCGGTCGGGGACGGCCCGAAGCCGGGGGAATTCGAGACCACCCAGAGGGTGAACGGGTGGCGGCCTTCCTCGAGGTCGCGCTCCAGCGACAGGTGGCGCCAGCTCTTGATGCCCTCGAGTTCGAGGACCGGCTCGCCGGCGACCTCCAGGTAGACGATCATTTCGTTGATCACCGGCGAGCCCCCGCCTTCGCGGGCCGGCTTCGGCGCGAGATCGAAGCGGTATTCCCCGCTGCGCGGAAGCTCCAGATAGCCCTCCAGGTGGAGCCCCGCGGCGCGGTGCACGGAGGCATCGCGGAAGCGGTTGAAGAAGCCACGACCGGGCCCACCATAGCGACCCGGTTCAAGCACCAGGGTGCCTTCCAGTGCGACCAGCCCCTCGGTCATCGGGGTACCGGACAGCGGACGCGATGGCAAGGGTTCCGATTCCAGGAAGTAGCGGGCATGAACCTCCCCGAAGACCCCGGCCCGATCACTGGCGCGCGGGACGGGATCCGGGGCGGCCGGCGTCGGGGCCGCACGCGGCCGCGGCTCGGGTTCAGGCTGCGCGGACGGCTCGGGGGCACGCGAACGCGGCGGCGCCGGTGCGTCGGCTGCCTCGTCACGGCGGCGCAGTTCCTCGCGCAGGGCATCGAGTTCGGCCTCCATGCGCTCCAGGCGCTGCTCCAGATCGTCGGAGGCCACGACCGGCGCGGCGAACAGCATGGCGCCCACCAACAGGCCGGCCAGCAGGATCGAATGGCGTGTCATTGCGGGCATGTTCATTCCTCCACGCCGTAGCGCTTGATCTTGCGCCACAGGGTGCTT
>SKNJ01000036.1 GCA_007120575.1 Thioalkalivibrio sp. | reverse complement strand
GCTCGCAGCGGCACTCGCCGGTATCCGGATCCACCAGATCGGAGATCGTGTTGATCACCGCGTTCAGCGATCCCTTCATGTCGTGGATCCCGATCGCCATCAGCGTATTGAAGTCCACCCGGTTCATCGGGAGCCCCCCGCTGCCGGCCCGCTCACGGCCGTATCGCCGGGGGTCATACGCGCCGACATTGCGGAACCAGCACCGGGATTGACAGCACGGCCCGCATCAGTGCCTCCCGAGTTCCTCGAGCACTCGGTTGAGCGGCTCGCGCACCGGTTCCGGCATCGCCGCCTCCGGCAGGGCCTCCAGCTCCCGCAGCGCGCCGTCCTTTTCGTCGCTTGCCCCGCTGGCAGCCAGTCGCAGACGGGCCAGCACCGAATACCAGACGCGCTCCGGATGGCTGGCGAAATCGCGGTCCAGGTCCCGGATCGCCTGGCGTGCCTTGCGCCCCGCGCCACTGGCGATCAGGGCCGCAATGCGCCCCACGGCATCGGCGGGATGCGCCTGCCCCAACTGCGCGGCGATCCGAATCGCCCGCCGCCACGCCTGCAGGGCCAGCTCGGCATCCCCGTGTGCCAGAGCCAGTTCGCCCAGCAAGCGCTGACGCTCCAGCGACTTGGGCGACCGCTCCGCCGCGGCGCGCAGGATCTCCATGGCCTCCGACCCGCGGCCGTGCTGTTCCAGCAGGCGCGCCAGATGGTCATGCGCAGGCATGAACTGCGGGGTCTCCCGCATCACCTCGCGATAACCGGCTTCGGCCGCCTCGACCGCCCCGTCCCGCGCATCAAGGTCGGCAAGCAGGGTGCCCGCCCAGGCCGGGCGCGAGCCCTCCCAGGAAGCCGTTGCGGCATCCCGGACCAGCTGCGCGTCTCCGGTCTCCCCGGCCCACAGGGCACGCAGGCGCAGCAGGTCGGCCTCGCGGCCCTCGCCCTCCGCCAGCATCTGCCCGGCCTCGCGAATGGCCCCCTCGAAGTCGGCACGCCGCAGGAACGGATCAAGACGTTTGAGCGATTGCTTGCGGCGCAGGCCGCGCGCCAGCCGAACCGCCAGCAGATCCTTGCTGAACGGCTTGGACAGATAGCCGTCGGGCATGCTTTCGACCGCCCCCATCACCATGTCGCTAGTGGTCTCCGCCGTCACCATGATGAACAGGGTCGAGAGGTCGACCAGCCGCCGCGCACGGGCCACGTCGAGCACCTGCTGGCCGTCCAGCCCCTCGCCGAGGTTGTAGTCGCACAGCACGATCTCGTAACGACGCTGCCCCATCTTGTCGACGGCATCCTCGCCGTCCACCGCCATGTCGAGGTCCTCGTACCCCGCGGTCAGCAACATCTGGCGCAGGGTACTGCGCATGTTGTGGAAGTCGTCCACCACCAGGACCGGCATCCGGGCCTGGCCGCCCAGGGGCGCATTCCCTGTGACGTTGCCAATGGTTGTGCGTGTCATGCATCCCAGTCTGGCGCAGCGCCCGCGCTTTGCCCACCCCCCGGCCTGGAACCGCTACTGCCGCATCACCCACCCGAACAGGGCACGCGGAATCCCCTCCCGGCAACCGGCATGGGTTCGCGTCGGGCACCGAAACCCGACCACGGTCGCCGCGATACGGCACCCGCTGCGGGACCTGCATGACCGAGGCGCGCGATCACCAGCCGGCGAGGCTTCTCGAACAGGCGGCAGAGCGGCCCCGCGATCGGTACACTCGTGCGGTCATACGATCGGCCTTCCGCGTGAATCACAACGACCATCCTTTGAGCGAAGTCCCGGAGCATGCCCGCAAGGGCTTCTGGTCCATGACCGTGGTGCTGTTCGGGTTTACCTTCTTTACCTCGACCCTGTGGGCCGGCGGTTCGCTGGGCATGGCCTTCAGCTTCGGCGAGCTGATGCTGGCGATCGCGCTGGGCAACCTGCTGCTCGGGACCTACGCGGCCATGCTGGCCTACATCGGCTGCAAAAGCGGCCTGCACACGGTGCTGATGGGGCGTTTCTGCTTCGGCGAATGGGGCAGCAAGCTCTCCGACGTGATCCTCGCATTCACCCAGATCGGCTGGTACGCCTGGGGCACAGCCACCGTCGCGATCATCCTGGTCGAGACCACCGCCCTGCCGGATGCGATGAAGGTCGGACTGATGGTGCTGTTCGGGTTCGCTTTCTAGGGAGACGCTGATTGAATCGCGCGCTCGCGTTGGTGCCCCCTGTTTTCCGAGACAAGGCGCGTCGTGCGGCGGGTAGTGGTTCTACCCGCTAGCGGCGCAACGCAGGATCGGGGAACAGGGGGCACCAACCCGACAAGTGATTGAAGAGCGGGCTCGGCCGCTTTTGCGCGCGCACGGCGTTGCGGCTCCCTTGTGCAGAATGACTGCACGGCGGTCACCGCGCCTTGTTCGCACGCAAAAGCGACTCGAGCGCGAGCGCGCGATTCAATCAGCGTCTCCCTGGATCACCGCGATGATCGGCTACCGCGGTCTCGACTGGCTTTCCCGCGTTGCGGTGCCGGTGATGCTCCTGTTTGTCCTGTTCACCCTGTTCATCGGAATCGGGGAGGCGGGTGGCCCCGGGGGCCTGCTCGGTCAGAATCCAACCACCGAGATGGACTTCGGAGCCGCCCTGACCATCGTGATCGGGACTTTTGTAGGCGGCGCGACCCTCGCCACCAACTGGACCCGATTCGCCCGCACCCCGCGGATCGCGGTAATCGCCACCCTGGCGGCCTTCGTGCTCGGGAACGGACTGATGGTGCTCACCGGCGCACTGGGCGCCCTGATCTATCGCGAGGCTGACATCGTCCACGTGATGCTGGCACAGGGATTCGTGACGATCACGGTACTCATGCTCCTGCTGAACATCTGGAGCACCCAGGACAACACCATCTACAACTTCGGCGTGGCCGGCTGCAATCTGCTGCGCACCCAGCGACGGCGGATCGTCACGGTGCTGGGGGCCGCGATCGGAACGGGACTCGCCGTGGCCGGCATGCATGACTACCTGGTGCCGTTCCTGATCCTGCTCGGGACCTTCATACCGCCACTCGGCGGCGTGATCATGGCCGACTTCTGGCTGCGCCACCGCGGACAATATCCCCGCCTTGCCGATACCCCGCTCCCCGGCTTCCACTGGCCCGGCCTTGTGGCCTACGCAGCGGGGTCGGCCGCAGCATACTACTCGCCGATGGTGCCGCCCCTGGTGGGCGTGGCGGCAGCCACCACCGCCTATGCGATCCTGATGAATCCCGCCCTGCCCGCCACACTGCAGACGCGGCGAACCGACACGGGTTAGCCCGGATGTTTCATGAATTCGCGCGATGATCGCGCAGGATATGGGCCGCACAGGGGATTTTCCGAAGGAGTGCCGTATTGGGCGATACGGCCGACTGAGGAAAATTCCCTGTGCGGCCAAGAGACCAGCGAGGGCGCGTGCAATTCATGAAACATCCGGGCTAGCCCTGGACAACCAACTGCTGGAACAAGGCGCCGAGGATCACCAGCGAGAACCCCGCATAAATACCGGCCACCACGTCATCCATC
>SKNJ01000138.1 GCA_007120575.1 Thioalkalivibrio sp. | reverse complement strand
GCCGGGCAGGATCAGCTCCCGCACCCCGGCGGCGCGGGCGCGGTCCAGTACCGCCGGGCGATCCGGATCGAACGCGTCGAGGTCCAGGTGGACGTGCGTATCGATCAGGTGCACCGCTGGTTTCCCTATGGGCAGGGGTAGGTGTAACGGGCGTGGATGGTCTCGATGGCCTCCAGCACGGCGTCGGACAGGGTGATGTCGACGGTGGCGATGTTCTCGCGCAGCTGCTCCATGGTGGTGGCGCCGACCAGATTGCTGGTCACGAACGGCTGCTGGTTGACGAAGGCCAGTGCCAGCTGGGCTGGAGTCAGCCCGTGTTCGGCGGCGAGCCTGGCGTATTCGGCCGTCGCGGCCAGCCCGGATTCGTTACTGTAGCGCTGGAAGCGCTCGAACAGCGTCAGGCGGGCCCCTTCGGGCTTGGCGCCGTCCAGGTACTTGCCGGAGAGCATGCCGAAGGCCAGCGGCGAATAGGCCAGCAGGCCCGCGTCCTCGCGGATGGCCATCTCGGCCAGGCCGGCCTCGAAGCTGCGGTTGAGCAGGTTATAGGGGTTCTGGACGGAGACGATGCGCTCGGACAACCCGCGGTCATGCGCGCGAATCCACTCCATGAAGCCCCAGGGGGTCTCGTTGGAGATGCCGATGGTCCGCACGCGGCCGCTGTCGACCAGCGACTTCAGGGCGGCGGCGGTCTCCTCGATCGGCGTGGCGTCATCATCCGGCTGGTGGCTGTAACCGAGCTGGCCGAAGAAGTTGGTCGCGCGCGCCGGCCAATGGACCTGGTAGAGGTCCAGATAGTCGGTCCGCAGCCGTTTGAGGCTGTCGCTCAGGGCTTGTTCGATGTGCTCGCGGTTCAGCTTTGGGCCGCCGCGCAGATAGTCGACCATGCCGGGGCCAGCGACCTTGCTGGCCAGCACGACTTGATCGCGGTTGCCGCGCGCCGCCAGCCAGTTCCCGATGTAGGTCTCGGTCAGCCCCTGGGTCTCTTCGCGCGGGGGCACGGGGTACATCTCGGCGGCGTCGATCAGGTTCACGCCCTGCTCGAGCGCATAGTCGAGCTGTTCGTGCGCCTCGGCCTCGGTGTTCTGCTCGCCCCAGGTCATCGTGCCCAGGCCGATCAGGCTGACTTCGATGTTGGTGCGTCCCAGTTTGCGGTATTGCATGCGGATCCCTTGATGGTTCAGGTGAACAGGGTCAGGACCCCGGTGTAGCCGTACAGGCGATTGGCGAAGATCTCGCCATTGGCGAAGAAGCCGACCAGCGGCACGTCCCCCAGACCCTTTTGCACCATGTCCAGTTCAGCGCCCTCCTGGCCGAACTGGTGGCGGCCACGACCGACGCAGGAGACGTAGATCGCGCCGCGGATTCCGTTCGGGGCCTGGGCGCGGATCTGCGCCAGCATGCGTTCGAGGTCCTCGCGGGCGGCCTGGCCGTCGCGCCGCACGAACAGGATCTGCGAACCCGGCTCGAGAACCTCCCCGACCGCCAGTACTTCCTGGTCCAGGTCCACGCCGATGATGTTGCGCACGCGGTAATCGCCGGTATCGGAGCCGGCGATGGGGAAGCCGACCAGGATGTAGCCGAGCGCGCGTTCCAGATCGCGCGACAAAACATCGCCAATGATGTTTTTGAACGCCGGCAGGGCTCGCTGGCCATCCAGGCGCACGATGATGTTGCGCCAGGTCTCGGTCAATTCGTGCTGTTCCGGCAGGGGTGTGCAGCCCTGGGTGTGGCGGGCGGCCAGGCCGACCTCCTCGCGCAGGGCCAGCCCGGTGACGCCGGAGGCCACGACGCCGTCGGCGATTTGCACAGCGCCCTCCTCGCCGGAGTTTACACCGCCGGTGGCGAACCACGCTGTGCGCGATGCGATGGCGTCCAGCAGCCCCTCGATATCCTCCATGCGCGGGTCCGCGTTCAGGATCAGGCGTCCCGGGGACTGGGGGTCGAGGAAGCCATCCAGTTCCTGTTCCAGTTCGTCGAAGCGCCGCACTGGCCGGCGAATCACCCGCACGCTGCCCGTCGGGAACTCGCCCACCATCAGGCTGACTGCCGGTTCTTCGTAGTATTCGTGTCGCGGCCCGATCAACGCCATGCCCATGCCGCCCACCAAGTGGTCGATCGCGAGGCGGTCGCGCAGTCGCTCCAGCAGGGGGCGGGCGTTGCGCGCCAATGCGTCGGACAGGTAGATAAAGCCGACCCGCACCTCGTCGGTGCCGCGCGGTGGTTGTTCCCCCAGGTTGGCGACCAGGGCTTCGACCAGGGCGCCGGGCTCGGTGCCGCGCACGGCGGTACTGCGAAAGGTTCGCGTCATAATCCGAGCTGCTCCAGCATGCTGAGGGCCTCGTTGTCGTGGACGGGCAGACCCGCCTCGGCCCGTATCCCCGCGTCACCAGCGAATTTCAGGCGGGCATGATGCCGCGCGTCCAGCTCCTCCAGGAACCAGGCGATCTCGGAGGGATGCACGGTGTGTTTGCCGCGGGTCAGATGGCGCGCGAGGATCGCGTCCTCCCGCACGTCCAGGAACAGGGGCTGTGGCAGTTCCAGCGGTAGCACATGGGTCTGTACCAGCCACTCCACCGGGGTGGGTCGCGGACCGGGCAGGCGTCGACTGTCGATACGGAAGTGCGCGCCCCCGCCGGGCTGTTTCAGCAGTTCCTCCAGCCAGTCGCCGGCAAAGCCCTGGTGCACGATCACCGAGTGCCCCGTATAGCGTGCGCGGAAGCGGTGCATCTGTCGAGCTGGCCGCGGGCCGAAAATTCCGAACACGGCGACTCCGTCCTCTGTGTGGGTACGAGGAAGAATCCTAGCCGAATCGGGGGCCGCAATGGAAAAGGCCCCGCCGGAGCGGGGCCCTCGAAGGCAATGCGCCGGCGCGATCAGCCGCGACGCGACAGCATCTCGTGGATGATCGGGGCGAGGATGACCTCCATCGCGAAGCTCATCTTGCCGCCCGGCACCACGATGGTGTTGCGCCGTGACATGAACGAGTCGGGGAGCATGTTCAGCAGGTAGGGGAAATCCACGTCGAACTTTTTCGGTTCCCTGAAGCGGATCACCACCATGCTCTCGTCGGGGGTGGGGATGTCCCGGGCGATGAACGGGTTGGAGGTGTCCACCGTCGGTACGCGCTGGAAGTTGATGTCGGTGTAGCCGAACTGCGGGGTGATGTAGTTCACGTAGTCCGGCATGCGCCGCAGCATCGTGTCGACGATCGCCTCGGCGGAATAGCCGCGCTCGGCGTTGTCGCGGAAGATCTTCTGGATCCACTCGAGGTTCACGATCGGCACCACGCCGATACCCAGATCCACGTGCTGCGCGGCGTTTACTTCACCGTTCACGACCAGGCCGTGCAGGCCCTCGTAGAACATCAGGTCGGTGCCCGGCTGGATCTCTTCCCAAGGGGTAAATTCGCCCGGACCCAGGTTGGTGCCGAGGCGCTCGTTGTGCTGCGTGGCCTCTTCGTCCGAGTGCAGGTAGTAGCGCTTCTCGCCCTGGCCGGTCTCGCCGTAGGTCTTGAACAGCCCTT
>SKNJ01000166.1 GCA_007120575.1 Thioalkalivibrio sp. | reverse complement strand
GAGGTCCAGCGCCTGGCCACCGAGCACCAGCCGAAGATGATCGTCGCCGGCTTCTCCGCCTATTCGCGTGTGGTGGACTGGAAGCGCTTCCGCGAGATCGCCGACTCCGTGGGCGCGTACCTGATGGTGGACATGGCCCACGTCTCCGGTCTGATCGCCGCCGGCGAATACCCGAACCCGATCGACCATGCCCACGTGGTCACCTCCACCACGCACAAGTCCCTGCGCGGGCCGCGGGGCGGCTTCATCATCTCCAAGGGCCAGCCGGAACTGAACAAGAAGTTCCAGTCGCTGATTTTCCCGGGTACCCAGGGTGGCCCGCTGATGCACGTGATCGCCGGCAAGGCGGTGGCGTTCAAGGAGGCGATGGAACCGGAATTCAAGACCTACCAGAAGCAGGTGATCGCCAACGCCCGCGCGATGGCCGCGACCCTGGTCGAGCGCGGTTTTGACATCGTCTCTGGCGGTACCGACAACCACCTGTTCCTGCTGAGCCTGGTCGCCAAGGGCATGACCGGCAAGGCTGCGGACGCAGCCCTCGGCCGTGCGAACATCACGGTCAACAAGAACGCGGTCCCGAATGACCCGCAGTCGCCGTTCGTGACTTCCGGTATCCGCATCGGTACCGCCGCGCTGACGACTCGCGGCTTTACCGAGTCCGAGTCGCACGAGCTGGCCGGCTGGATCGCCGACGTGCTGGACGATCACGAGAACGAGCAGGTGATCAACGCGACCCGCGAGAAGGTCCTCGAGATCTGCCGCCGCTTTCCGGTGTATACCGCCGGGTCCTGATCCCGGTAACGGGCGCCTCCGATGCGCTGTCCGGCCTGTGGCACCCAGGACACTCGCGTGGTCGACTCGCGGGTGGCCGGGCCGGAGCAGGAACAGGTCCGGCGCCGGCGCGAGTGCCGCGTCTGCCGGGCGCGTTTCACCACCTTCGAACGGGCGGAGTTCAACCTGCCGCGGGTGGTCAAGCGTTCCGGCGAACGGGTCGCGTTCGACGAGGAAAAGCTGCGCAGCGGTCTGCGGCGGGCCCTGCACAAGCGGCCGGTGAAGACCGAGGACGTCGAGGGCGTGATCGATGCCATCAAGGCGCGTCTGTCGTCGCTTAGCGCGCCGGAGGTCAAGTCCGACCGGATTGGGGAAATGGTACTGGAGGCCTTGCACGGACTCGACCATGTGGCCTATATCCGGTTTGCCTCGATCTATCTCAGCTTTGCCAGCGTGCAATCCTTCCGCGAGGCCATCGAGCGTTTGGAGGATGATCTGAGTCCCGAAATGCGGCGCTCGCAATTGCGGCTGATCGACGAGGACGCGGAGGATCGCCCCGCGATACCCGACGGGGCGCCGGACGCCCGGGAGGACGGGCATGACGGATCGTGACGAAACCCCGGTAGCGGATCGCCGGCACATGGCCCGTGCGCTGGAGCTGGCCGATCGCGGCCGTTTCAGTGCCGATCCCAACCCGCGTGTCGGCTGCGTGCTGGTGCGCGAGGGGCGCGAGGTGGGCGCGGGCCTGCACTGGCGGACAGGCGAGCCGCATGCGGAAGTCAACGCCCTGCGTGCAGCGGGCGAGGCGGCGCGTGGCGCCACTGCCTACGTGACGCTCGAACCCTGCAGTCACCACGGCCGGACTCCGCCCTGTACCGAGGCACTGCTTGCGGCCGGCGTGAACCGCGTCGTGGTGGCGATGCGGGACCCCAATCCCCGGGTTGCCGGCAGCGGCCTGGCGCAACTGCGCGAGGCCGGGGTGCAGGTCGAGAGCGGGCTGCTGGAGGCGGAGGCCCGCGCGCTGAACCCGGGATTCGTGGCGCGGATGGAACGCGGGCGGCCGTGGGTGCGGGTCAAGCTGGCGGCGAGCCTGGACGGGCGCACCGCGATGGCCTCCGGGGAATCACGCTGGATCACCGGCGAGGCCGCGCGGCACGACGTGCAGCTGTGGCGGGCGCGGGCCGGGGCGATCCTGACCGGGAGCGGGACCGTCGTGGCTGACGATCCGCGTCTGAATGTTCGCCTGAGCCCGCAGGACCTGGCCGCCGCCGCAGGATTCCCCGCCGCGCCCGAGTTTGCCGGACTCCCCGGTCGCCAGCCGTTGCGCGTAGTGCTGGACGCACGCCTGCGCACGCCACCGGGGGCCCTGATCCTGCGTGGTTCTCCGACCTGGATCCTGACCAGTCCGGAGCAGGCCGAGACCCCGGCCGCGGCGGCGCTGCGCGGCCAGGGGGCCGAGGTGCGCCCGGTCGCGCTGATGGACGAGCATCCCGAGGGCGGGCTGGATCCGGGGGCGGTACTCGCGGAACTGGCCCGCGCCGAGATCAACGAGTTGCATGTGGAATCCGGACCGGGCCTGGCCGGGGCCCTGGCGCGTGCCGGCTGCGTGGACGAGTGGCTGCTCTACCAGGCGCCGGTACTGCTGGGCTCCACCGCCCGGCCGCTTCTGGAGTGGCCGCTGGCGCGCATGGAGGAGCGCGCGGAGCTGGAGTTGCTCGAGGTCCGCCAGGTCGGCGACAGCCTGCGCCTGCGATTGCGCACCCGGTAGTCCTGCTCTGCCCGGGTCAGGTGCGTGGGGCGTCCAGGATGGGGACGTACCGTTATTGCAAGGCGCGCAGCCCCCCGTCATCGCGAGGAGCGCAGCGACGTGGCGATCTCCGTGGGTAGCCCCGGCGTTGGCCAGGACGGATGTCGGGGTTTCGTCCGGAGGTTGCCACGGCCCCTGCGGGGCCTCGCAACGACGGGGGGCAGCAAGCCCCGTCATCGCGAGGAGCGCAGCGACGTGGCGATCTCCGGGGTCGGCCCCGGCGCCGGCCAGGGCGGACGTCGGGGGTTGCGTCGGGAGGTTGCCACGGCCCCTGCGGGGCCTCGCAATGACGGGGGGCAGCAAGCACCGTCATCGCGAGGAGCGCAGCGACGTGGCGATCTCCGTGGGTAGCCCCGACGCGGGACAAGATGCACATCGGGGCCCTGCAACGACATGGCGGTGCCGGCTCCGTGCGAAGACGGGTCTGTTTCCCTATGATAGGCGCCCGGTCTCGCGAGATGCCTCGTTCGCGTCCGCCGCTCTACGCCAACGACCCATGGATGCCCATGTTCACCGGAATCATCGAGACCCTCGGACGCCTGGAACGCATTACGCCTGGTGATGGCGATGTACGGCTGTACGTGGATGCCTCCAGTATGGATCTGGCAGACACTCGTTTGGGGGACTCCATTGCCGTTAATGGCGTGTGCCTGACGGTCACCGACCTGGCTGGAGGACATGGTTTTGCGGCCGATGTCTCGTGCGAGTCGCTGGATGTGACCACGCTGGGCGGGCTTGCTGTCGGCGACCGGGTGAACCTGGAGCGTGCCCTGGCTCTGGGCGATCGCCTGGGTGGACACCTGGTTTCCGGCCATGTGGATGGCGTCGGCGAGGTGCTGGCAATGGAGCCGGATGCGCGTTCCACCCGAGTGCGTTTCCGCGCGCCGACGGCGCTGGCCCGCTATATCGCGGCGAAGGGATCCATCACTATCGACGGCACCAGCCTGACCGTAAACCGGGTGGACGGCGCGGAGTTCGAGGTAAACATCATCCCGCATACCCGCGAACTG
>SKNJ01000152.1 GCA_007120575.1 Thioalkalivibrio sp. | reverse complement strand
TGCGCCTGTTGCTGCCGGTCGCGATCGTCACCGGGGTATACCTGCTGTGGGCCGGGAGCCACGCCCCCGGCGGGGCGTTCCAGGCCGGCGCGGTGCTGGGCGCGGCCGGTATCCTGATGGCGCTGGCGCGCCCGCACCATCTGCCCGCTCCGGCCCCGGCCCTGCTGCGCCTGGGCCTGACCGCAGGGGTCCTGCTGTTTCTGGGAATCGGCCTGTACGGGCTGGCCGGGGGCCACGGCCTGATGGGTTATGCCGACGGCGCGGCCTACACACTGATCCTGCTGATCGAGGTCGCCGCGACCCTGTCCATCGCCCTGACCCTGGTCGCACTGTTCCTGGGCGGGCGTCCGCCGGAGGACGGACCATGATCGAATACCTGGACCCGAGCCAACTGTATCCCGCTGGGGGCGCCGCGTTGTTCGCACTGGGGCTGCACGGGCTGATCCGGCGTCGCCACCTGGTTCTGCGGATCCTGGCGCTGAACATCATGGGCTCGGGGGTGTTCATGGTATTCCTCGGGGTCGCGGCGCGCGGGGACGGCCCGCCCGACCCGGTCGCCCATGCCCTGACCCTCACCGGGATCGTGGTCGCGGTCAGTGCCACCGCGTTCGCGCTGGCACTGATGGTCCGTCTCGCGCGCCTGACCGGTTACGCGATCCTGCTGCCGGGACCGCTGAAAACGCACCCGCAGAACCGGCCCGAGCCATGACCGACCTGGCCTGGCCACCAGGCCCCGAGGTGCTGGCGCTGGCCCTCGGGGCATTTGCCGGCCTGTCTCTGCTGGTGCCGATCCTGGCCTCGGCCTGGCCAGCACAGGCCCACCGCCTGGGGCTGGCGGGCATCCTGGTCTCCGGCATCGGTGCCCTCGCGCTGGCGCTGGCGTTTGCCGCCCATCACGCCGCCACGGGCGCCGACTCCGTACGCCTGGCCCTGGGGCACTGGGACACCCCGCTGGGGATTGCGCTGCATCTGGACGGGCTGACCCTGGTGATGCTTCTGCTGAACGCGGTGGTCGCCCTGGCCGGGAGCCTGTACGCGCTGGGCTACATTCCAGAGGCCGCCGTGCGCCGCCAGTTCTGGCCACTGTGGCTGTGGCTGTGGGGCGGACTCAACCTGCTGCTGGTGTCCGGTGATGCCTTCAATCTCTACATCACGCTGGAGATTGTCAGCCTGTCGGCGGTGGCACTGGTTGCATTCGCCGGCAGCGCCGACGCGGTGACGGGAGCAATGCGCTACCTGCTGGTTAATCTGCTGGGCTCGCTCAGTTTCCTGCTGGGTGTGGCGCTGCTGTACGGACAGTACGGCGTACTGGATCTGCACACCCTCGCGGCGGCGGCCAGTCTCGCCCCGGCCACCCATCTGGCCGCCGCGCTGATGCTGGGCGGACTGCTGATGAAGGCAGCGGTCTTCCCGCTGCATGTCTGGCTGGCCACCGCGCACTCCGCCGCACCGGCCCCGGTATCCGGGATGCTGTCGGGGCTGGTGGTGGCGGCGATGTTCTATCTGGTGCTGCGCCTGTGGCTGTGGCTGTTCGCACCTCTGGCCAACGGGGCTTTTGTCGCCCTGATTGGCCTGCTCGGGGTCGCCGCGTTGCTCTGGGGGTCACTGCAGGCCTTGCGTGCACCACGCCTGAAGATCGTGGCGGCCTATTCCACCGTGGCGCAGATGGGCTACATCGCGCTGGTGATCCCGCTGCTGGTTCTGGTGCCCCGGGCCTGGCCGGTGGCGGTGTTCTTTGCCCTGGCGCACGGCCTGGCGAAGGCCGCGATCCTGATGGCAGCGGGCACCATCCAGAAGGCCGCCGGCCACGACCGCATGAACCAGCTCGGCCGCACCCTGCGCGCGCGGGGCCGGACCGTATTCGCGATCGGGCTCGCCGGCGTCAGCCTGATGGGGCTGCCCCTGACCGGCGGATTCATCGCCAAGTACCTGGTGATCGAGGCCGGATTGCGCGCGGCCACCGGCACCGGGCCGCTGATGACGCTGTGGGTCTCTCTGTGGGTGGGGAGCATCGTGCTCGGCGGGCTGTTTGCCACCGCCTATGTGCTGCGCATGGTCGCGCCCGCGTTCCAGCAGGGCGCCCGTGACCCGGGCGCCCCGGTCGCAGCATGGATGGAGTGGGCCCCGCTGGCGCTCGCGGTGGCGGCGGTACTGCTGGGCCTGCTGGGCAACCCGACGCTCGCGCTGCTGGCGATGACCGAGGGGGCACCATGACCACCGGTGGCAGCCTGCTCTTGCTGATCCTGCTCAGCTCGCTGGGCCCGGGACTGCTGATCTTCTTCCTGCCCGAACACCGGCACGGCCTGCGTACCGCGCTGAACCTGGGCGCAGCCACCCTGAAACTGGGCCTGGTCGGGGTGCTGCTGGCCGGCGTGCAGCAGGGCGAGGAATATCGCCTGGCCTACACCCTGATGCCCGGGGTCGACTTCATCCTGCGCGCAGATGCCCTGTCGCTGCTGTTCGCAACACTGTCCTCGATCCTGTGGTTCCTGACTACGCTCTACGCGGTCGGTTACCTGGAGGGCTCGCCCCGGCGCAGCCGCTTCTTCGGCTTCTTCTCGCTGTGTGTCAGTGCCACCGTCGGCATCGCCCTGTCCGGCAACCTGATCACCTTCCTGATCTTCTACGAGATCCTGACCCTGGCGACCTGGCCGCTGGTGGTGCATCGCGGCACGCCGGCGGCCCTGCGTGCCGGACGGCTGTACCTGGCCTACACGGTCACCAGTGGCCTGGTCCTGCTCGGCGCGATCATTGCCCTGGCCATGCTGTCCGGGACCCAGGAATTCCGGCCCGACGGCTATCTGACCGCGGTGGCCGAGGACCACGCCGGGATCCTGCGTTTGCTGTTCGTGCTGCTGATCGCCGGCTTCGGCGTGAAGGCGGCGCTGTTCCCGCTGCATGCCTGGCTGCCGCGCGCGATGGTCGCCCCGGCCCCGGTCAGCGCCCTGCTCCACGCGGTCGCGGTGGTCAAGGCCGGGGCCTTCGGCATCGTGCGCGTGGTCCACGATGTCTACGGTACCGAACTCGCGCTGCACCTGGGCCTGACCACCGGGCTGCTGGTCGCCGCATCGATCACCATCATCTACGGCTCGATCCAGGCGCTGCGCGCCGACGACCTGAAACAGCGGCTGGCCTTCTCCACCGTGAGCCAGGTCTCCTACATCACCCTGGGGGTCGCGCTGGCCGGACCGCTGGGCGTGATCGGCGGACTGGTGCACCTGGTCCACCAGGGCGTCACCAAGATCACCCTGTTCTTCTGCGCCGGCAATCTCGCCGAGACCCTGGGCATCCACAAGGTCAGCGAGATGCGCGGTGTCGGGCGACGCATGCCGCTGACCATGCTCGCGTTCACCATCGGCGCACTGGGGATGATCGGCCTGCCGCCGCTGGCCGGCTTCGTGACCAAGTGGTATCTGGGGCTGGGCGCACTGGAGGCCGGCCACACCTGGGTACTGGGGATCCTGGTGCTCAGCAGCCTGCTGAATGCGGCCTACTTCCTGCCCCCGGTAATCCGGGGCTGGATGGCACCGCGCAACGCCGAATGGGAGGAGCACGCGGCCCCCAGCCGCCTCGAAACCCACTGGATGCTGCTGG
>SKNJ01000197.1 GCA_007120575.1 Thioalkalivibrio sp. | reverse complement strand
GCGCTTCGAGTCCATCAACGAGCGCAACCGGCGTCTGCACATGCGCATGGAGGGCATCAAGGCGGCGTATACCCCGACGATTCAGTTCCTGGTGGCGGCGGTGCTGGCATTCGTGATCTGGATGGCCACCTCGGATTTCGGGGGCGACACCGTCACCGCGGGTACCTTCGTCTCGTTCCTGACCGCGATGCTGCTGCTGCTGAGTCCCATCCGGCGCCTGTCGCTGGTGAATGCGACCCTGCAGCGCGGGATTGCCGCCGGGCAGAATATCTTTGCGGTGCTGGACGAGTCTTCGGAGCGCGATACCGGGCATGTGCCGCTGGAGCGTGCCGAGGGGCACCTGGTGTTCAAGGATGTGGCATTTCGCTATCACCCGGAGGGGCCGGATGTGCTGAAGGCCATCTCCTTCGAGGTCAAGCCCGGCGAGAACGTCGCGCTGGTCGGCCGCTCGGGCAGTGGCAAGACCACGCTGGTGAATCTGCTGCCGCGTTTCTATCACCCGACCGAGGGACGCATCCTGCTGGACGCCCACGACCTCGAGACCATTCGCCTGCGTGATCTGCGCCGGCAGATCGCTTACGTGGGGCAGAACGTGACCCTGTTTGCGGACACGGTCGCCGCCAACATTGCCTATGGTCGCCCGGAGGCGACCGACGAAGCGATTCGCGAGGCGGCGCGTGCGGCACATGCGCTGGAATTCATCGAGCGGCTCCCGCAGGGCATGCAGACCCTGGTGGGCGAGAATGGTACCCGCCTGTCCGGCGGTCAGCGCCAGCGTCTGGCGATTGCCCGCGCGTTGCTGCGCGATGCGCCGATCCTGATCCTGGACGAGGCCACTTCCGCACTCGATAACGAATCCGAGCGCCAGGTACAGGCTGCGCTGGATGCCCTGGTACGCACACGCACGACCCTGGTGATCGCGCATCGCCTGTCCACGGTAGAGGGGGCCGACCGCATCCTGGTGATGGACCAGGGGCGTATCATGGAGCAGGGTCGGCATGTCGAGTTGATCGCGCAGGGCGGCATCTACACCCATCTCCATCGCCTGCAGTTCCGCGAGGAGCCGGGCGATGCCGAATGACGACGGGGGCTACGGTGCGCGCGTCGGGCCGGTCTGGCGCGCGGTGCTTCGGGATTACCGTTGCGGCGCAGGTGCCCGCGCGCGGGCACGCCTCGGCTTCCTGACACCCCCGGCCGAGCGAGGCCGGCTGATCTGGATTCGCGCGGGAGAGTCCGCGGCGGACCTGCGCCTCGGGATCGAGTTACTGGGGGCGGTGCGCGACAAGCGCCTGGATGTGCGTATCGTGCTGACCTTCGAACAGGACTACCCCGAACTGTTCGAGCGCCACATGCAACCGTTTCGCAAGGTCGGGGTCGGGTACGGTCCCTGCGACCGCCCGCGGGTGGTGCGGCGTGTACTGCGGCGTTTCCAGCCGCACGGGATTATCCAGGCCGGTGGCACGGTGCCGCGCAATCTGGCGCGCATGAATACCGCGCCGTTGTTTGCGGTGAATGCGGCACCGCCGGGCGAGGGGATACAGGCCGGGTCTCTGGTCGGGTCCTGGCCAGTGGACGTGGCCGCCGTGGCGGCCTGGCCGTCCGCCGCGACCGCGCAGGTGCTGCCGCCTGCCGATCCGCAGGCCCGGTTTGTCGAGGCGCAGGCCGACGTGGTGCTGCGGGCGCTGGTCGGGGGTCAGGTCGAGCGGTTGTGGTGGTGGCATGGCACGCCGGCGCAATGGCTGGAGTGGCGGGCGGCCTGGAAGGCCTCCGCCTGGGGGCACAGTGACATCCTGCTGGTCAGTCTGGGCAGCGAAACCGGGGGGCGGGGCGCGATGCCCGAGGGATGTGATCTGGCGGTGTCGGCCTGGGATCGCGGCGCGTTGCCGCCTGGTACCGTGCTGCATCTGGACGATCCGCGCTGGTTCGCGGCGGCGGCCAGTGCCGCTCACGCGGTGCATCTGGCGGTCCCGGAGCGCGCGGTCCTTTGGCAGGGCCTGGCCGGTGGTGCGGCGGTCAGCCTGGGCGTGGAATCCGCGTTCGAGTTGCCGTGTCCCGTGTACTCCCAGCCCGGCGCGGTGCTGGATGCCTGGCGAACGCTGCGCGACGATGTCGCGGCGCGCCGCCGGCAGGGCGATGCCGCGCGCCGGAGATTCTGGGAGGAACGGCGCCAGGTGGATGCGAATTTCGATGCCGTGCTGCGGCAGGTCTGGGACTGGTAGCGATGGGCACGCCACGGGCCTGGCTGAGTGCCCAGCTGTGGAAGCAATGGAGCTACCGCGGGCCATTCGCGGCCACGATGTTTCCGCTGTCGCTGCTCTATGCGGGCCTCGCGGAATGGAACCGGGGGCGACAGGAACAGGCCCGGCGCGGCGTGATCATTCCCGCGAAGGCAGTGATCGTGGTCGGCAATCTGACGGTGGGCGGCAGCGGCAAGACACCGATGACCGTGTGGCTCGCGCGACGCCTGGCCGCGGCTGGCTATCGGCCCGGGATCGTCAGCCGCGGATACGGCGGGCGTGGCGATGTCGCCGGGATCGAGGTCACATCCGGCTCGGATCCGGTCGTGGTCGGCGACGAGCCGCTATTGATCGCGCAGCGCACCGGGGTGCCGGTGCAAGTGGATCGCGACCGGGTACGCGGGGCCCGCGCACTCACCGAGCGTGGTGTGGATGTGGTGATCGCCGACGATGGCATGCAGCATCATCGTCTGCCGCGCGATATCACGATCCTCATGGTGGATGGCCGGCGCCGGTTCGGGAACGGCCTGTGCCTCCCCGCGGGGCCGTTGCGAGAGCCCAAAGGCGCCCGTGAGCGGGCCGATTTCGTGGTGGTTACCGGTGGCGAGACGGGTCCCGGGGAGGTCCCGATGGAACTGGTCCCGGCGAGCCGCCTGCAGCGGGTCGATGGCCAGGGCGAGGGCCGCAGGCCCCGACGTTTCGCGCGGCGAGACGCGCATGCGGTCGCCGGTATTGCCGACCCGGAGCGCTTCTTCCGTACCCTGGAAGAGGCAAAGATCGATATCATTCGTCATCCGTTCCCGGATCATCATCGCTTTCTGCCGCACCAGATTCGTTTCGATGACGACCTGCCGGTTCTGATGACCGAGAAGGATGCCGTAAAATGCCGGTCGTTCGCGCAGGAGAACCACTGGTACTGGCCCGTCGCAGCGCGGGTGCCGAGGCAGTTCGAGGCCGCGTTGCTGGAGCGCCTGGAGACCGTGAACGGTCTCAAGCAGGCCTTGATTTGAAGGGGTCGGGCGGTTGCTGTCGCAGCCGCGACGAAACCGTGGGGACAGGGTGCAGACCGGGTTTGCACCGCCGCGTATCCGACCGGCCGTAGGCCGCTCGGGATTTCCGAAAATCCGTTTGGGGTAATGCATGGACAAGCGTCTGCTCGATATTCTGGTCTGCCCGGTCACCAAGGGTCCGCTCAAGTACGATCGCGAGAATCAGGAGCTGATCTCCGTCTCCGCCGGTCTCGCCTATCCGATCCGCGATGACATCCCGGTGATGCTCGAGGACGAGGCGCGGGCCCTCTCCGAGGACGAGAAGGAACGCTGGCGCGCGGCCTGAGTCGCCGCATGACGGGCTTCGTCGTCGTTAT
>SKNJ01000136.1 GCA_007120575.1 Thioalkalivibrio sp. | reverse complement strand
TCGCCCAGAGGGCTGGGCTCCTATGGGGCTACGCGTTGGGGGCCGTGGGTAACAGGCGGCGGACGGTCTGGACGCTGCTGAGGGACTGGAGGCGGTCGAACAGGTGGCTGAGTTCGCCGAGATCGCTGTATTCGGCTTCCAGTTCCATGCGGACGCTGCGATCGTCGCGGTTGGTCTGGGTGTTCACGCGCAGCAGGTTGATGCCGCATTCGGAGAAGGCGCTGCCGACTTCGCCCAGCAGGCCGGGGCGGTCGTGGGCCTCGAGTTCCAGGGTGACCGGTTCGCGCTCCGGTTCCTCGCCCCAGGAGACCGGGATCAGGCGGCCGCGCTTTTCCTCCGGCATGCGCAGGATGTTCACGCAGTCGCTGCGGTGCACCGAGACGCCGGCGCCACGGGTAATGAACCCGACGATCGGGTCGCCGGGCTGCGGGTTGCAGCAGCGGGCGCGGGTGGTCAGCAGGCCACCGACACCACGGATCTTGATGTCGTCTTCCCCGGGCTCGGCCACGGGTTTGCGCGGGCGCTGGGGCTCGGGGCCGGTGTCGGCTGCGGGACCGCTGCGTGCGCGCGCCTCGCGCATCTGCTGGGAGATGCGTCCGGCGATCTGTGCGGTGGTGATGTCGCCGGCGCCCAGGGCGGTCAGCAGTTCGTCGAAGGTCTGGTACTTCATGGCCTCGGCCAGGGCGTCGCGGTCGAGGTCCTGGCCGCAGCCGAGGCGCTGGCACTCGCGTTCGAACAGTTGCTTGCCGTTGGCCAGGTGCTGGTCGTGGTGCTGCTGGCGGAACCAGGTGCGGACCTTGGAACGCGCGCGGGTGGTGTTCAGATACCCGAGATGGGGGTTGAGCCAGTCGCGGCTGGGGCCACCCTCGCGGGTGGTCAGGACCTCGACGCGTTCTCCGGACTTGAGGCGATAGGTCAGCGGCACGATGTGGCCGTCGACCTTGGCACCGCGGCAGCGATGCCCGACCTCGGTATGCACGGCGTAGGCAAAATCCAGCGGGGTGGCCCCCTGTGCCAGGTCCATGACCTCGCCCTGTGGGGTGAGCACGAACACGCGCTGGTGCAGTGGCTCGCTCTGGATTTCGTCCAGCAGGTTCTGGTCGGAGCTGTCGGATTCCAGTAGCTGGCGCAGGCTGGCGATCGCGCGATTGAGGGCCTGGTCCTCGCGTCCGCCTTCCTTGTAGCGCCAGTGGGCGGCGACCCCCAGCTCGGCGAACTCGTCCATTTCGCGGGTCCGGATCTGCACCTCGACGACCTTGCCCTCGGGGCCGATCACCGCGGTGTGCAGCGAGCGGTAGCCGTTGTCCTTGGGGTTGGCGATGTAGTCGTCGAACTCGCTGGGCAGGTGCCGCCATTCGTTGTGCACGATCCCGAGCACGGTGTAGCAGGTGGCGAGCTGGTCGACGATCACCCGGGTGGCGCGCAGGTCGTACAGCTCGGAGATCGAGGTACGCTTGCGCTGCATCTTCTTCCAGATGCTGTAGATGTGCTTGGGTCGGCCGAACACCCGCGCCTCGATGCCCTCGGCCGCGAGGCGATCGTGCAGAGTGCGCGCGAACTGCTCGACGTAGGCCTCGCGCTCGGTGCGATTCTCCTCCAGGCCGCGGGCGATCTCGCGGTAGGTCTCCGGCTCGAGAATGCGCAGGGAGAGATCCTCCATCTCCCACTTGAGCTGGCCGATGCCCAGGCGGTTCGCCAGCGGTGCGATGACGTCGAGGGTTTCCTGCGCCAGGGCGCGGGCCGTGGTGTCCGGCTCCCGAACGGCCAGGCGCAGGTGCTGGAGGCGGTAGGCCAGCTTGATGAACACCGCGCGCACGTCATCGACCATCGCCATCAGCATGCGGCGCAGGCGCTCGGCCTGCTCCGGTCGGCCGGCCGGGGCCTCGAAGCGCCGCCGGACCAGCTCCGCCACGTTACGGGTGAGCCGCGCGAGGGTTGCCCCGTAGCGCTGCTCCAGAGCCGTTGAGGACAGATGGCCGGCCAGGTAGACGGGGACCAGCAGGGTCGCGATCAGGGTCTGCCGGTCGGCGTTCAGATGCAGGAGGATCTCGGCGACATCCAGCGCGTGTGCCTCCAGTCCGGCCTCGTCGATCGCCGCCAGTGACTGGTCCAGGGCGTCCGCCAGGCCATCGTCCACGCCCTGGGTGCGGCGCGCGAAATGGGCGAGCAACTGGTCCCGGTCCAGCGAACGGAGCTCGGTAGTGGTCAGCAGGGAATGGCGCATGCCGTGCGAAGTTCGTATCCCGTGGTGGCGTGACGCGAATGCCTGAGGCGTATCTCTGCGGCCATTGTACGCGACCCGTCGGCGGGTGACCGGAAGCCGTTGGTGGAACGCATTCCCCCTGCAAGTCTGGGGCTGGGGTTGGTATGCGGAGCGGGTGAGGACTACGCTCGAACGCGGATCACCCCGAAGCATACGCACAGCGAAAGGAGGGGACATGAATATCGATCAACTGGTCGACACCGCCGAGGCGATGATGGCGCCGGGCAAGGGCATCATTGCGATTGACGAATCCACTGGCACCATTGGCAAGCGCCTGGGCGCGGTCGGGGTGGAGAATACCGAGGAGAATCGTCGGACGTACCGCGAGATGCTGCTGACCACGCCGAATCTGGGGGACTACATCTCGGGTGCGATCCTGTACGACGAGACCCTGCGCCAGTCCACTCGGGCCGGGACGCCGTTTTCCGAAGTGATGCGGGATGCCGGCATTGTGCCGGGGATCAAGGTGGATAGCGGGGCCAAGCCCCTGGCCGGGTTTCCCGGAGAGAAGATCACCGAGGGCCTGGACGGGTTGCGCGAGCGCCTGGAGGAGTATGTGCGCATGGGTGCACGCTTCGCGAAATGGCGTGCGGTGATCACCATCGGCGATGCGATCCCGTCGGAGACCTGCATCCGTGCCAACGCCCATGCGCTGGCACGCTATGCGGCGCTGTGTCAGGAGCAGGGTGTGGTGCCGATCGTGGAGCCCGAGGTGCTGATGGAAGGCGACCACGATATCGAGACCTGCTACGCGGTGACCGAGGAGACCCAGCGGGCGCTCTTTAGTGCCCTGTACGAACACGACGTGCTGCTGGAAGGGACGATTCTGAAGGCCAGCATGGTGCTGCCGGGCAAGGACTGTCCCGAGCAGGCGAGTGCGGACGAGGTCGCGCATGCCACGCTGCGCTGCCTGGCCTCGGCGGTACCGGCGATCCTTCCGGGGATCGTCTTCCTGTCCGGGGGGCAGAGTGACGAGGATGCGACCCGGCACCTGGACGTCATGAACCGGATTGGCGGTACGCCCTGGCCACTGTCGTTCTCCTACGGGAGGGGTATGCAGCAGGCCGCGATGAAGCTCTGGGGGGAGGACATGCAGGGCAATTTCGAGGCCGGCCAGCAAACGGTCTATGCGCGTGCCCGCGACAATGGCCTGGCGGCCCTGGGCCAGTACGTCGGTTGATTGCCCCGGAGGGGGCAATGTGGTTGGGCCGCGCCGGTCCGTGGTCGCGTGGCGCATGGGCGCCGGTCGATTGGTGGTGTTGTTGATCTGGATCAAATCCCCGGAGGTTTGTGGGTATTACGGTGGACACTCCGGCTGTGAGCCATGCGCGCCGAGGGTCTGCCGGGATGGCCGGA
>SKNJ01000075.1 GCA_007120575.1 Thioalkalivibrio sp. | reverse complement strand
TATCGGTCCCAGCCTCGAATCTGTGGCTGGCATGGATGGCGAGATCTGGACGGGGACCTATGATTTCACCCTGCTTCGCCCTTTGGATCAGCAGTTCCTGATCAGCTTTCGCCACTGGCGGGTCTTTGCCCTGGTCGATCTGGCCATGGCCCTGGGGGTCCTTGTCTATGCCCTGGTAAGCCTGGGGACTCAACTGACCCTGGGTATGGTGCTCAGCTTCACCCTGACTTTACTGGCCGGGGTGACCCTGCTGTATGCTGCGCTGCTGGCTTTTTCGGCCCTGGTGTTCTGGAACCCGGGCTTCCTGTTCACCTGGGTGATCAACGACCTGTTCCAGCTGGCGCGCTACCCGGTCGGGCTCTACCCGGGCTGGCTGCGCCTGATCCTGACCTGGGTTATCCCGGTGGGCTTGATGACCACCATCCCCGCCCAGGCTCTGGTGGGCACGCTCTCACCCTGGATGCTGATCCTGACCCTGGTCTTCACCTTCGGCGCCTTCATGGTCGCCACCTGGTTATTCCGCCAGGGATTGCAAAAATATGCCAGTGCGTCCAGCTGAACGCCAACAACCGTTCTTTAAACCAAGGTTGTCATCCCTCCCTTCTCCATGTATGATTAAACACATAACACCACCATCAATGAGAGGTTTTATTGTGCTTGAGGGCCGCTTTGCAGTCTCAGTGCGCAGGACACTTCAATTCATTATCCCTGCCCTGATCATCCTTTCACTGGCTGCGCCAGCCACCCCTGTGGCGGGACAACCAACGTTGATCGGGGTGCGCATCCCGGCTGAAGCACAGATTGAGTGGCAGCAAGGAGCAAGCAATTTAGAAATTGTTATCGACTATGAAGCCTTCACCTGGACGGTGCTGTCCCCGGCTGATCTGGCAGGTCTGGATGCCGCTGGCATCCCTTACCAGGAAACTCCCAATCCCTACACCCTCACCCTGGGCGGCGAGACCTTTGACCCCCTCCTTGCCCCGCCGAATTTCACCCCGGATATCATGGCAGCACCTGATCCAAATGGACCCGGGCTGCACCTGGTGCAGTTCCATGGCCCGACCAAATCCGCCTGGTTAGAAACCCTCCAGGCTGGCGGGTTGGAAATCGTGCAATACATTCACCCCTTCACGTACGTGGTCTGGGGCGAAGGAGCAGCAATTGCCAACCAGGCTCGGCAGGACTTCGTCCGCTGGAGCGGGGACTACCTGCCCGCTTATGCAGTCCAGCCACAACACCGCAGACTGGCGAACGAACAAGTCCACGTACGCATCCTGGTTTATCCCCAGGCTGGCTTACAAGAAACCCTCCAGGCGGTCGTATCCCTGGGCGGCGCCATCATCAGCACCAACACCAACCTGGACCCCACCTTTGACACAATCGCCTGCATCCTGCCAGGGGAACAAATCCCAGCGGTTGCATCCCTGCCCGGGGTGTATACCGTTCAACCTGTGCCCACCGACGGTGGCAACCGGGGTGAGATGAGCAACCAGGTCAATGTGGGCAATATCGATGGCAGCAACCGTGCCTTCACCGGGTACCTCGATTGGTTGGACGGATTGGGTCTCTCGGGACAGGGGATCATCATCGCCATTGTGGATGACGGGGTCGACCAGGCACATCCTGACCTGGTGAACCGCATGCTCCCCTGCAGCGGCACCACCTGCGGGAACGAAGTTGCCCGGGGACATGGCACGCACACGGCTGGCATCATGGCGGGTGATGGCTCTTCAGGAGTCACCGACAGCTTTGGCTTCTTGCGCGGGCTGGGGATGGCGCCCGGTGCCAATCTGATTGAGCAATTATATGCCCCAACCTACACCGCACCGGGCGGCATGCTGACCCTGATGAAGGAATCCGCCCGCAACGAGGCGGTCATCTCCGGCAACAGCTGGGGCCCATCGGGGACTCCCCTCGGCTACGATGCCGACACCCGCTGGGTAGACCTCGGCGTGCGCGATGCCGACCCAGATACATTAGAAGACCAACCCCTGACCTACGTGCTTTCGATCATGAACGGCTACGGCGGCACCTCCAGCCAGGGGACGCCGGATGAAGCCAAAAACATCCTCAGTGTGGGGTCAACGTACATGCAATTTAACAACGGCAGCCAGAACCTGAACATCAACAACCTATCCCTCAACACGGCCCACGGCCCAGCCCTGGACGGACGTAACCTCCCGCATTTGGTTGCACCAGGGTGCCACGTCGATTCGACCACCTACCCTGATTCAGGACATATGCTCAGGTGCGGCACCAGCATGGCTTCCCCCCACGTGAGCGGCACGGTGGCGTTGTTTTTCGAGATGTACCGAACCCATTTCGATGTGGACCCCAGCCCCGCCCTGGTCAAGGCCGCCTTCCTGCCAGTTGCCCATAACCTGGCTGGCAATCTCGATGCGAACGGATTGCCCCTGGGCTATCCTTTTGACTCCAAACAGGGCTGGGGCAGGTTGGACGCCAGCGCAGTATTAAGTTTTCCCGGCGAAGTATACTACTTTGACCAGGAGGTGATCTTCACCGAAACCGGTCAGACCTGGTCAGTGGATATCACAGCCAGAGCACCCTTAGAGACCCTGAGAGCCATGTTGGTCTGGACAGACGCTCCCGGTCATGGTTTGGGCGGTGAGACACCTGCCTGGGTCAATAACCTGGACCTGTCGATAAAAATCGATGGGCTGACCTATTATGGTAATCATTTCGGCGAAGACGGCTTTTCCATCCCAGGTGGAACGCCAGACTTCAGGAACAACACGGAAGGAATTTTCATGGAGAATCTGCCCCAGGGCACCTACACACTCACGGTTACGGCTGCCAATCTCAGCGGTAACGGTTTCACCAGCCACAACGCCATCACCAACCAGGATTTTGCCCTGGTGGTCTACTATGAGCATGCCCAACATGAAGAACCCCGCTACCAGTATATTTTTCCGCTGTTTTTCCGTTAAATTCCTGCCGTGCAGCACGATACGAGAGCAGCATAGGCGGGAACTTCGCCACCTACCAAACCGTCATAATAACGTGAACCTTATGAAACAACTCAAAAGACCAAAACCCGGTATAACGCCACCACCGTACACTCGGCTGGGGCAGGTGTTGATTGGCCTGGTCTTGATCCTCTCTGTGGCAGGCTGTCACTTTCCCCAGCCAATGCCAGAAGATCAGGCTGCCTCTGCCCAACGCCAGACCGAGATCGCCGGGATCTTTAATCCCGATATTCCCCATACACCGACACCTCAGCCGCTGCCCACCCAGGGCGTGAGCGGTGTCACACCACCCGCCAACCCCGTTCAACAAGTTGACGGCTACCTATTCTATACAGTCCAACAAGGCGAAACCCTCCCAGCTTTGGCACTGCGGTTTGGGGTTGATGAACACGAAATACTGACGCATTTACCGCTTTTCTTCACAGGGCTCCTGCCCATTGGCGTTCAAATCCAGGTCCCAGACCAACTTGAAAACACGCTACCCCACCCTAACCCAATCCTACCAGACAGTGAAGTGATTTATGGCCCCTCCACAGCCAATTTTGACGCGTTTGACTATATCAAAGCTGCTGGGGGGTTTCTGGCAGGATATGAAGAACTCGTCAGGGGCGAAATGATGACGGGACCAAGTATTGTCTAGCGTG
>SKNJ01000278.1 GCA_007120575.1 Thioalkalivibrio sp. | reverse complement strand
GCGGTGTCGCTGAACGCGGGCATGACCTCTTCGGCGAAGCAGCGCAGGGATTCCTCCGCCAGGGCATGCGGGACCGCGCCGGCGCCGAACGCCAGCAGTACCTGGTCGACCCCGGCGGCGCGCAGCTCTTCGATGCGTGCGCGGCATTCGGCGGGGGTGCCGACCAGGGTCATGCCCAGCATGTCGAGGACCTTCAGGTTGATCCCGGCCTTGACCAGGTGGCGGAAGCGGCCCAGCGAGCGGTAGTAGTCGTAGCCTTCGATCAGGCGTTCCAGCACCGGCAGGGTTTGCTGGAACATGTGGCGGTAGAACCACTCGAAGGCGGGCTTGGCCTCGCGCCGCGCGCGCTTGCCGTCCGGCAGGCACAGGACCCCCAGGGTCATGCCGACCCGGGGCGGATGCGCGACGTCCGTGCGCGACGCGTCCCAGGCCTCGTGATACAGGCGGATGTCCTCGCGGATCATCTGCCAGGGCTTGAACGGCCCGGCCAGCGCGCCGATGCCCTGTTCCGCCGCCCAGGTGAAGGATTCCGGGCTGACCGCCGCGGTCCAGATCGGCGGGTGCGGGCTCTGCACCGGGTGCGGCATGACGGGCACGTCGTCGAGGTGGTGGAACGGGCCATCCTGGGTGATACGGCCGGTGGCGAAGGCCTGGCGCAGGGCGTCGAGACCGGCATCCACCCGCGCGCGGGACTCGCTCATGCCGGCGCCGAATGTGGCATATTCGCGCGGCGAGAAGCCGCGCCCGATGCCGAGGTCCAGGCGTCCGCCGGAGAGCTGGTCCAGCATGCCGACCCGCTGCGCGACCCGCAGCGGGTGGTGATAGGGCAGCGGGACCACGCCGAGCCCCAGACGCAGCGTCCGGGTGCGCTGGCTGGCGGCGGCCAGTACCAGGTCCGGGGCGGTGCTGTGGGACAGCCCCGGCATCAGGTGGTGTTCCACCAGCCAGGCGGTGCCATACCCGAGGCGGTCGGCGAGCTCCCACAGTTGCAGGGTTTGCTCGATGACCTCGCCTTCGGTGACCGGGAGGAATTCCGGGACCGAGAGTTCGTGGAAAAGGTCGAAGCGCATGGCGGAACTGTGCCGCGCGCCGCGTCCCGGCACAAGATGACCGGGTGCAATCGGGTTTGAAGAACGAGGGTGTACATTGATCAGTGTCTCTCCAGGGAGCAATGCGATGACTGAGGCCAGCACGGGCCCGCGGTTGCAGCCGGTGGCGGTGGCGGAGCCGGGCACGCCGGAATGGGGCGGTTTCTTCCCGGATGATCTGCCGGGGGACTGGCAGCTCGCGTATTACGCGCATTACTACCGCCGCCTGCTGTTGCCGGCGCGCCTGTGGCCGGGGGAGGCCGGGGCGGTGTTCGGCAGCTGGGACGAGGCGGTGCCCGAGGTGCTGAGGCTGTGGCTGGAATGGCCGCCGGGTCTGGCGCCCGAGGCCGGGGTGGCGACCTGCCGGGAACTCGCCGATGTGCTCGGCGAGCGCCTGGAGGGGGTGGTGGTCGCCACTGAGGACTCGGCCCGGGTTGTCGCATTGCGTGCGGCACTGGACGCAGTCGGTCTCGAAACGCTGCACCTGGCCGGGCCGGGGCGGGAACAGGCCCTGCAACGCGCGCGGGCCGCGCGCTGGTGTCCGCTGGTGGGCGGTGGCGAGGGCGCGCCGGGCGCGGTCTGGGTGATCGATCCCGAGCCCGATCCGGACGCGGTCGGCTGGCGCGAACTGGTGGAAGGGGTGATCGCGGTTGGCGGCACCGGCGAGATACCGGTGTTCCTGCGCACCCGGCCCGAGCGCCTGGGTGATGTGCGCGTGATCGCCAGGCTGCTGGGTGCGGCCTGATGGGGTGGAGTTTGACGCCTTGGCGGGGGGCTTCCAGACTCCAGGCAGTAACGGCGAGGACAGGGCTGTGAACGAATCCGGCGCAGGCGCGGAAACTCCCCATATCGTGATCGAGGACCTCGTGTTCCGACGCGGGAACCAGCGGATCTTCGACGGGCTGTCGATGACCATCCCGCGGGGACGGGTGACCACGGTGATGGGCCCCAGCGGGGCCGGGAAGACGACCCTGTTGCGGCTGATCGGTGGTCAGCTGCGCCCGACCGGGGGGCGTATCTGGGTCGATGGCCAGGAGGTCGCGCGGCTGTCCACGCGCCGACTGTATGCGCTGCGCAAGCGCATGGGGATGCTGTTCCAGAGTGGCGCGCTGCTGACCGATCTGTCGGTGTTCGAGAATGTCGCATTCCCGCTGCGCGAGCACACCGATCTGCCCGAAGACATCCTGCGGACCCTGGTCCTGCTGAAGCTGGAGGCGGTGGGCCTGCGCGCGGCGCGCGATCTCGACCCCGCGGCGCTGTCCGGGGGGATGGCGCGGCGGGTCGCCCTGGCGCGGGCGATTGCACTGGACCCGGACCTGATCCTGTACGACGAGCCGTTTACCGGGCTCGATCCGATCACCATGGGCCAGATCGTGACCCTGATCCGGCATACCAACGAGCGCCTGGGGCTGACCAGTGTGCTGGTCTCGCATGATGTCACCGAGGCGATGGCGATCTCCGATCAGGTGGTGTTGATCGCGGATGGCCGGGTGGTGGATGCCGGGCCACCGGACGAGCTGGAGGCGCGTGCCTCCGACTGGAGCGCGCAGTTCCTGCAGGGCCGGCCGGACGGGCCGGTGCCGTTTCATTACCCGGGTGCCTCCTACCGCGACGACCTGCTGGGGCAGGGGGAGCGCCGCGATGACTGACGCGATCGCCTCGCTGGGCCGGACCACGATCAATGCCCTGACGGTGTTCGGCCGGGCGTTCATCTTCCTGATCCGAGTGCTGGCGAGCCTGGATATCGTCGTTCGCCGCTTCGGGCTGACGCTTGTTCAGGTGTATTCGGTGGGTGTGCGTTCGCTGCTGATCATCGTGGTGTCCGGGCTGTTCGTCGGCATGGTGCTCGGATACCAGGGTTACATCACGCTGGTGAACTTCGGCGCCGCCGAGGCCCTGGGCGGGGTGGTCGCGCTGTCACTGGTGCGCGAACTGGGGCCGGTGGTCACTGCCTTGTTGTTCGCCGGGCGCGCCGGTTCCGCGCTGACCGCGGAACTGGGGCTGATGAAGACCACCGAGCAGCTCTCGGCGATGGAGATGATGGCGGTGAACCCCTATCGCCGCATCTTCGCGCCGCGCTTCGTTGCCGGGTTCCTGTCCATGCCGCTGCTCGCCGCGGTCTTCAGCGCCGTGGGCGTGATGGGTGGCTACCTCGTCGGGGTGGGGCTGCTGGGCGTGGACAGCGGCGCCTATTTCTCGCAGATGCAATCGGTGACCGACTGGAACGAGGATGTACTCTCCGGCGTCATCAAAAGCATCGTGTTCGGCTTCGTGGTGACCTGGATCGCGGTGTTCCAGGGCTTCAATGCGCAGCCGACCTCCGAGGGTATCTCGCGCGCCACGACCCAGACGGTGGTGGTGTCGTCGCTGGCGGTGCTGGCCCTCGATTTCATCCTGACCGGGCTGATGTTCGGCGCGGGCTGACCTAACAGTGTTTACCCAGGACAGGTGGCAATAATGAAGGTACGTTTCTTCGAACTGGCGGTCGGTGTCTTCGTGCTCCTGGGTATCGGGGCGCTGTTCTACCTGGCGGTGCAGGTGAGCAACGTGACCGACTACCACGACCG
>SKNJ01000134.1 GCA_007120575.1 Thioalkalivibrio sp. | reverse complement strand
CTGGAGGAGGCTTCGGATCCGGTGTTGATCACCGACGCCAGCGCGATGATCACCTATGTGAACCAGGCCTTCGAGACGGTAACCGGGTATCCCCGCGACGAGATACTGGGGCGGAATCCGCGCATCCTTCAATCAGGGGTGCATGATCCTGCGACCTACGCGGAGATGTGGGACACCCTGAAACGAGGGGAAACCTTTCGCGCGGAGCTTGTCGACCGTTGCCGTGATGGTTCCCTGGTCCATCTGGAGCAGACCATCACCCCGGTACGTGACGTCCGTGGCCGGACCACGCATTACGTGTCGATCGGGCGTGACGTGACCGAGCGATCCAGGATGGAGGACGAGATCCGTCGGATGGCGAATACCGACTGGCTGACCGGGATCGCGAATCGCCTGAGCCTTGGCAATACCCTGGAGTCCGAGATCGAGCGCAGCCGTCGCTATGGGCGCCCCCTGTCGTTGATCATGTTCGACGTCGATGCCTTCAAGGCGCTCAACGACGAATTCGGCCACGAGGCGGGGGACGAAGTCCTCAGGCGTCTGGCCCGGACGGTTTCAGGTCTGATACGCGATGCGGATGCGCTAAGCCGCTGGGGTGGAGAGGAGTTCATGGTGGTGGTGCCGGAGGCCGACGCGGCGAGGGCGGGGGAGGTTGCCGAAAAACTCCGGCGCAATGTCGCGGCGATGGAACTCCCCGGTCTGCCAACGGTGACGGCGAGTTTCGGGGTCACCGAATTGCAGGCTGACGACAACGCCAAGACGCTGGTGCGACGGGTCGACGAGGCGATGTATCAGGCCAAGGAGGGCGGGCGCAACCGTGTGGTGGTGCTGTAGGCGCTGTACGGGTCGCTACCGGATGACCCGCGCAGCGCCCGTCCCGAGAGTGGCTGCGTTGGTTCAGGCCCGGCGGCGCAGTACCCAGATTTCCAGCAGCGCCCACTCCTCGCCGGGGTAGTTCTCCTGCTCGAGCGGCGAGAGGCGGCGATGCCGGGTCGCGGTGCTGCCGACGAAATCCAGGTGCTCCAGCAGCAGGCGCTTGGTTTCGTCGGCCTTCTCCAGGGCGAAGGGGTTGAGAAAGTTCACCAGCATGTAGCCCTCGCGCGGCGCGCGGGCGAAGGCCTCGATCAGCTTGCGGATCGCGGGCGGGTCGAGGTAGACCAGCGAGGCGGTGGAGATCACGATATCCGCGTCCTCCATCGCCTTCTCGATCGCGGCCTGGGTTTCCGGGGCCGGCTGGTTCAGGTCGGCCTCGAAGGTTTCGTCGAACAGCCCGGCGCTTTGGCCGTAGGCCAGGGCAGGCCCGGAGATGTCGATGCCGGTGGTCTTCATCGGCAGACGGCGCGGGGCAGCCACGGTCTTGCAGGCCTCTTCGCTGGCCCAGTTGGCCCGGATGGCCTCGACATCCATATTGTGGATGGCGGCCATGGTGGTGTTGCCGAAGCAGCAGCACAAGTCGACGTAGTTCAGCGTCCTGCCGGTGGCAGCCTGCTGTTCGGCCCAGGGCAGGATCAGGCGGTCGAAGGTTTGCCGGTTGAAGTCGTCGGAGATGTAGTCGAGCGCGTCGATGATGCGCTCCTTGAACGGCACGGGGGTGTCGGCGACATAGATGTCGTCAAAGTGCTGTTTCTTCTCCTCGGTCTTCACTTGCGGCTCACTCATCGGCTTTTCCTCTTTGTATAAACGCATCATGTTCGGGGGCATGCACGCTGATCGTCAAGTAACGCCACTCATGCCAGTGATGCTGGCATGGCCTCTCGGAGCCCTTTGGCCATGTATCATGAGCGTGGCTTCCCTGCGCGGATTGCCCCCGGGGACGGGAATCAAGGATGCCGGTAAGGGGTGTGCATGAAGATCGACTGTTTCAAGGCCTATGACATCCGCGGCCGGGTGCCCGACCAGCTCAACCCGGAGGTGGCGAGGGCGATCGGACAGGCGTTTGCCGAAGAGGTGAGACCGGGGCGGACGGTGGTCGGGCATGACGTGCGCCTGTCGAGTCCGGAGCTGGCGGCGGGCCTGATCGATGGCCTGCGCGCCGGCGGCAGCGATGTCGCCGATATCGGCCTGTGCGGCACCGAGGAGGTGTATTTTGCCACCGCCCATTTCGGGGCCGGTGGCGGTATCATGGTGACCGCCAGCCACAATCCGATGGACTACAACGGGCTGAAGCTGGTGCGCGAGGAGGCCCGCCCGATCAGTGGTGATTCCGGCCTGCAGGCGATCCGCGAGCGTGCCGAGCGGGGCGACTTCCGTCCGCTGCCGCGTGGGCATCTGGAGGCCCTTGAACACCGGCCGGCCTATGTCGAGCATCTGCTGGCGGCGGTGGACCATGCGGCGATGCCACCCCTCCGGGTGGTGGTGAACCCGGGCAATGGCGGGGCGGGCCCGGTGGTCGAGGCCCTGGCGCCCCATCTGCCGCTGGAGCTGATCTATGTCCACGCAGAGCCGGACGGGTATTTTCCCAACGGGATCCCCAATCCGTTGCTTCCGGACAATCGCGCAGCCACCGCGGAGGCGGTGCGCGCCCAGGGGGCCGATCTGGGGGTCGCCTGGGACGGCGATTTCGATCGGTGCTTCCTGTTCGATGCGCGAGGCGGATTCATCGAGGGTTACTACATCGTCGGGTTGCTGGCGGAGGCCTGCCTGGACGGGCAGCCGGGCGAGCGCATCGTCCATGACCCGCGTCTGACCTGGAACACCATCGAGATGGTGGAGGCGGCGGGGGGCGTGCCGGTGCTGTCGAAGACCGGGCACGCCTTCATGAAGGAGCGCTTGCGTCGCGAGGATGCAATCTACGGCGGCGAGATGAGCGCACACCACTACTTCCGCGACTTCTACTACTGCGATTCCGGCATGCTGCCCTGGTTGCGGGTGATCGAACTGATGGGCAAGCGCGGCCAGGGACTGGGCGAGATGGTGGCGGAGCGCATCGCCCGTTACCCGTGTAGCGGTGAGCTGAACTTCGAGGTCGAGGACGTGCCGGCTGCCGTCGAGCGGGTCCTGGCGGCATTTGCCGGGGACGCACCGGCGATCGATCGTACCGACGGGGTCAGCCTCGAGTTCGCCAACTGGCGCTTTAACCTGCGCAGCTCCAACACCGAGCCGGTATTGCGGCTGAATGTGGAGACCCGTGCGGACCATGCCCTGCTGGAACAGCGGGTTGCGCAGCTGACCGCACTGATCCGTGACGCCTGAATCAGGAGGCCCCGAAGGCATGGGTACCAACGAACACGACGCCCTGCAGCCCCTGATTCTGGCCGGGGGCTCCGGAACCCGGCTGTGGCCGGTGTCGCGCGGGCGCTATCCGAAACAGTTCCTGTGCCTGACCGGCGAGGAGTCGCTGCTGCAGCAGACGGTTGCCCGTCTGCGCGGACTGGAGGCGGCGGCGCCGGTGGTGATCGCGAACGCCGAGCACCGGTTCCTGGCCGCGGAGCAACTGCGTGCGGCCGGGGTGGACGATGCGCGCATCCTGCTGGAGCCGGAGGGCCGCAACACGGCCCCCGCGATCGCGCTGGCGGCATTGCAGGCCCGGGACGAAGGGCGCGACCCGGTGTTGCTGGTACTGGCCGCGGATCACCATATTGCCGATACCAGGGCGTTTCAGGAAGCAGTGGAGCGCGCGGCCGAGCTGGCACGGGGTGGCTATCTGGTCACCTTCGGAATCGTGCCTACTGCCCCGGAGACCGGTTATG
>SKNJ01000060.1 GCA_007120575.1 Thioalkalivibrio sp. | reverse complement strand
TGCTCGATCAGTGCGCGCAGGTCTTCCTTGACCGCCTCCGGACTGCGCCCGCGCAGGAAGTCGTTGCCCCCCAGCTCGATGATGACCAGCTCCGGCTGGTGTGCGCGCAGCGCATCCACGATGCGCCCGCGCGCGGTGTCGGCACGGTCACCGGGGACCCCGGCGTTGACCACTTCCCATCCGGTGATCGCCGCGAGCCGGGCCGGGAAGTCCTCGCCCGGGCCGGCCCCGGTGCCGTGGGTCACGCTGTCGCCAAACGCCAGCACGGTGGCCTGGCGTGGGAGCGGGTCGAAATCCGCGGGTCCGGCCCCGCCGCAGGCGGCGAGCAGGGCGAGCAGGGACAGCAGGAAACCGCGGCGGGCGACGTGGCGGATGGGCATGGATCGGTGTCTCGCGGGTGGTGGGTGGATTACTGGGTTCGCAGGCGGCTCAATGCGGCCAGGGCAATGCCGAGGAACAGTACCACCGGTGCGGCGGCGGCGAGCCAGGGCGGGAGGGCGAAGGCCAGCCCGACATGGGTCATCGCGCGCATCACGATCGCAAACCCCACGCCGATTGCGATGCCGATGAACAGCCGTCGCCCGGCGCCGCCCTCGCGCTGCGCACCGAACAGAAACGGAATCGCGAGCAGCAGCATCACCCAGGTGCTGGCGGGCAGGGTGAAGCGCTGCCAGAACGCGACCTCGTAGGGCGCGGAGTCCAGCCGATTGGCGCTCAGGTAGTCGATGTAGCGGGCCAGGTCGCGCGCAGCCATCTGACTGGGTTCGACTACCAGCACCGAGAAATAGGCGGGCACGATCAGGTGATCGATGATCTCGGTGGCAAGGTGCTCGGTGGTCACGCCCTCGGGGGTGGGGAACGAGCGGCGTACTGCTTCCAGCTCCCACTCGCCGTTGCGGTAGGTCGCCCGGTCCGCGCGGGTCAGCACGCGCGGCTGCCGGTGTTCGCCGAGTTCGATGATGCGCACGCCGGCCAGCTGCCGATCGGGCAGGACCGCATCGGCGTGGACGATGCGATCACCGTCGCGTGCCCACAGTCCGATCGGGCTCACGCTGAGCTGTTGGTCGAACGCCATGGCCTTCAGGTTCTGCGCGCGGTTCTCCGCGACCGGCGCGACGAACTCGCCGAGCACCACCATGACCACCACCACCACCAGACCCCCCTGCATCACCCAGCCGGTGAACCGTCCGAGGGTCATGCCGGCGGCGCGCATCGCGGTCAGTTCGCTGTTGGCCGCCAGATTGCCCAGCAGCAGCAGTCCCCCGAGCAGGGCCGCCGAGGGCAGCATGTCGTAGAGCCGGCGCGGCAGGGTCAGGGCTAGGTACAGCAGGGCCTCGGTCAGGCCGTAGGTCCCCTGGCCGGTATCGCGCAGCTCGTCGATCAGCGCGAACACCAGGTCCAGCGCCACCAGCAGGAATACCGCCAGCACTGTGCCGAGTAGCACCTGACGCATTACGTAGCGGCCAAGGATGGTGGTCATGCCGCCGCCTCGCGGGGTGTGGCGCGTCGCACCCCGCGGCGCAGCCGAAGAATCCCCTGGCGCCAGGCCAGGGCCACCCACAGCGCCAGCATCAGGCCGTGGGCCCACCACAGGCCCAGGGCCAGCGGGGTGCGTCCGTCGGCAAGCTGGCCCTCGCCGAGGATCAGGAAATTGGCATACAGCACGTACACGCCGATCGCGGCCGGGATGCGCGCATAGCGCCCGCTGCGCGGCGGCACCAGGGCCAGCGGCAGCGCGATCAGCGCAAGCACCACGATGGACACTGGCAATGCCAGGCGCCATTCCAGCTCGGCGCGATGCCCGGGGCGGTCGCGCTGGGCCCACAGCTCGGACAGGGGCAGGGCGTCCAGGCTGCGCCGTGCCGGGCCGGTATCCGGCTCGGTGATCCGGGTCCTCAGGCGTTCGAACTCCAGCATGCGGAAGGCCCCCGATCCGGGCGTGCCCTCGTAGCGATAGCCATTCTCGAGCACCAGGAAGCCGCTGCCCGCGTCGCCAGGGTCGGGGATCGCGCGTTCCGCCACGGTGATCCGTGCTTCGCCCTCCACCTCGCGATAGATGAACACTTCGAGCAGGGCTCGCCGGTCCTCGCTGAGGCGCTCGGCAAAGAACACCTGGTTGCCTACCCGTGAATGCAGGAAGCGCCCTGGGGTGACCCCCACCAGGTCGGAGCGTTGTTCGGCCAGGTCGCGCAGTTGGTCCACCTGGGCCTCGGTGCGCGGGATGACCAGGGTGGTGAGCAGTAACAGCAGCAGGGTGGCCGGCAGCGCGACCCAGAACAGCGCGCGATAAAGGCCCGCAAACGACATGCCCCCGGCCTGCATCGCGACCAGTTCACTGTCGCGCTGCAGACGCCCCAGTACCAGCATGAAGGCAAAGAACAGCGCGGCGGGCCACAGGAACACGATGCCCTTGAACGCGCCGAACGCGACCAGCCCGGGCAGCAGGTCCGGCGGGATCCGGCCCTCCGCGACATCGCGCAGCAGGCGCGCGAGCACTCCGCCGCTAATCACCAGCAGCAGGATTACCGAGACCGCGGCCTGGGTCGACAGCAGCTCGCGCGCGATCAGCCGTTCGGTACGTGGCAGGATCATCGGCGGGGCACCATCACCGCGGCGTCCGGGCAAGGCGTTCGCGTGGCCGCGTGCGGCGGGGCGCTGGTACTATGCGTGCAGGGTTTCCCAATCTTGCGAGGCATGCATGCAATTCTCCGTTACCAGCTCGACCATCGACAAACCCCGTGCCGGCATCCGGGTCGTGGGCGTGGGCCACAAGCGCAAGCTGGCCCCCGGTGGGCAGCGGCTGGACGCGGCGCGCGACGGCGAGATCGCCGCGTTGCTGAAGGCCGGCGAGATGGATGGCGAAGCCGGCACGCGCCTGTTGTTGCCTGCTGCGGGAGGCAAGGGTAGCGCACTTCTGGTCGGGCTGGGAGCGAAGAAGGAGTTCGACGCCCGCGCCGCGCGCAAGGCGGCACAGACCCTGGCGGCCGCGCTGATCGAGCGTCCCGCCACCAGCGCGGTGATCGCGGTGGCGGACTTCCAGCCACGTGGCAAGGATACCGCCTGGGTCGTGCACACCCTGGTCGCGGCGATCTCGGATGCCGCCTACCGCTTCACCCCGTTCAAGGGCAAGGAGAAGACCACGCCGGTCAAGCTGGACAGGATCCAGCTCAGCGTGGAGCGCACGGAGGCCGACGCGGCGAAGCGGGCCTGCTCCGAGGCCGCGGCGATTGCCACCGGCGTGAACCGTGCCAAGGACCTGGGCAATACCCCGCCGAACGTGTGCTACCCGGAGAGCCTGGCCGACACCGCGCGCGAAATGGCGAAGCAGCACAAGAAGCTGAAGACCACGGTGCTGGACGAGAAGGACCTGGAGAAACTCGGCGCCGGCGCGATCCTGGCCGTGGGCAAGGGCTCCGAGCGTCCGCCGCGCCTGATCGCGATGGAATACTCCGGCGGCAAGAAGGATGACGCTCCGGTGGTCCTGGTGGGCAAGGGCATCACCTTCGACACCGGGGGCATCTCGCTCAAGCCCGGTGCCGAGATGGACGAGATGAAGTACGACATGTGTGGCGCGGCCAGCGTGTTCGGTGTGATCGAGGCCTGCTGCGAGCTGGGGCTGCCGATCAACGTGGTCGGCGTGGTCACCAGCGCCGAGAACATGCCCGACGGCCGCGCGACCCGCCCGGGTGACATCAT
>SKNJ01000327.1 GCA_007120575.1 Thioalkalivibrio sp. | reverse complement strand
TCGAAGCCGAACTCGGCCTCGCCGGTGTCGAACAGCGGGATGGCGTCCTGGTCGCGGTACGGGACATAGCCGTAGAACAGTCGCGGTTCGAGGGTCTGCAATCGCGTGCCGCCGCTGATCTGGCGTTCGAAGATCAGGCCAGTGTCCAGGGAGGCCCGGGGGAGGGTGCGGGTCAGGGATTCCGGTCCAGCTCGACCGTGCCGGTCGAGTTCGTAGCGGGTATGGCGCAGGCCGATGCGCGGTTCGACGAACAGGCCTCCAGTGTCGTAACGCCAGGCGAGCTCCGGATTCAGGTCCAGGCGCGTGCCCGTGGGCCGGGACGGGTCGCGTTGCGTCAGGTCGAAGTGCACCAGTTCGGTGTCCAGGTCCCAGGACAGGCCGTGACCGAGATACTCGCCGGCCTCCAGGGTGACCTGCGGCAGGCGCTGGTAGGGCGCGCGCGCGGCACGCAGTTCCGGATCTAGGAGCTGAAAGTCCTGGACGCGGGTACGCAGTCGGTAGCCCGGGCGGTTCAGGGTCAGGTCGGCGCGGCGCTCGAGATAGGGGGTGCTGCCGGAGTAGCGGTCGGAACCCCCGAAATCACGGAAGTATTCGCTGTCGGAGGCATCCGCCGCATCCACGTTCAGGATCAGGTCGGGGGTGATCCGGGTGCGGTGCTGCCAGTGCAGGTACTGGCGGTCGCTGCGCGTTTCGCGATCGTCGGGCAGGTAGTCCAGGGTGATCTCGCCGCGGTGGCGGGGGCGCAGGTAGCGGAACTCCGTGCCCAGCATCACGCCACGATCCGACATGATCCGCGGCGTCAGTGTGGCATCGAAATTGGGCGCGATGTTCCAGTACCAGGGCAGGGAAAGGTCCAGGCCGGTGCGCCCGCCGGTCCCGGCGCTGGGCAGCAGGAACCCGCTCTTGCGGCGATCGTCCAGCGGAAAGCTGATATACGGGGTGTAGGCGATCGGCACCCCCTTCAGGTGGACCCGCGCATGGCGCGCGATGCCCACGCCGCGGGCCTGATCCAGTTCCAGTTCGCCGGTGCGCAGCCACCAGCTGTCGTCGCCCAGCGGGCAGGTGGTGTATTCGCCGGCCTCGAAGTGGTAGGTGCCCGGGGCGGTCTGCTGGCCCCGGGCGGCGCTGCCGCGCGCCGGCACCGACCGGGCCAGGTATTCGATGCGGCGGAATTCGCCGGTCTCGGTATCCAGGCGCAGGCGCCCGCCATCGGTGTGCAGCAGCAGGTCGCCGTCGAACACCCGGGTGGCGCCGGTTGCACTGAGCTCCTGGCGGTGGCGGTCGTATTCGAGTCGTTCGGTGTCCAGGCGCCGTCCGCTCTGGAACAGCGACACGTCGCCGCTGGCGGAGAACTGGCCGCCGCTGCGCCCCACCTGGTCGGCCTCCAGCAGGATCTCCCCGGCCGGCACCTCGCGCAGGGCTGGCCACTCCACCCCGGGGGCGAACTCGCACCCGGGCGGGCGCTCGGTCTGCGCGGGCGCCGCGGTCGGGAGCACCAGCCACAGACAGGCCGCCGCGAGCAGGGTGCGGGGCCAGCGGGGCGTGATTCGGTGTCGGGGGTACGGTGCGGGCATTCCGGGTGGTCAGCTCAGCAGGGCGCGGATTTCGTCGTACACCAGTTCGCTGTCGCGGGTGCCGTTCACATGATAAAGAAGGCCCCGTTGCGCGTAGTAGTCGAGCAATCCCGGGGCGTGCTCGGCGTACGTCGCGAGACGCCGTTCCACGGCATCCTGCGAGTCGTCGCGCCGGCGCACCAGTTCGCCGCCGCAGACATCGCAGGTCCCCGACTCGCGGGGCGGACGGCTTTCGGCATGGAACACCGCGCCGCAGTCACTACAGACACGCCGCCCGAGGAGGCGCGGGCGCAATTCGTCCTCCGGCATGTCGATCTGGATGACACGGTCGAGCGGGGTCCGGAGTTCTGCCAGCAGGGTGTCGAACGCTTGTGCCTGGGCCACGCTGCGCGGGAAGCCCTCGAGCACGAAGCCGCCGGCCGCGTCGGGCTCCCGCAGGCGTTCGCGGATCAGTTCCAGGACTACGTCGTCCGGGACCAGATGGCCGGCATCGAGGGCCTGGCGGGCTTGCTGACCGGGCGCGGTTCCGGCCGCCGCTGCGGCACGCAGCAGACTGCCGGTGGCGATGCGCGGGATGCCCAGGGTGCGTTCCAGCTGTTTGGCCTGGGTGGCCTTGCCGGAACCCGGCGCCCCCATCAGGACAATCCGCATGCCATGCTCCTTCCGGGCGGTCCGAACGCGGACTTATACCGGTTGCCCATACGCCTCGCAACTTTGGATGTTTCCGCTGGGGGCGCGCGCATCAAGTGGGACCCGGCGAGTATAATGCACGGCCTGCCAAATCTTTCGGGAAGCAAAACATGGAATTGAACCAGATCCCCGCGGGGAAGGATGTCCCCGAGGACGTCAATGTCGTCATCG
Organism: Thioalkalivibrio sp.; assembly: GCA_007120575.1. GTDB lineage: Bacteria > Pseudomonadota > Gammaproteobacteria > Ectothiorhodospirales > Ectothiorhodospiraceae > Thioalkalivibrio. The sequence continues at coordinate 10,763 of SKNJ01000327.1, read as the reverse complement.
AGATCCCCGCGCACGGACAGCCGGTCAAGTACGAACTCGACAAGGAAAGCGGGGCGCTGATGGTCGATCGTTTCATGACGGTCGCGATGTTCTACCCCTGCAACTACGGCTTCGTGCCGCAGACCCTGTCGGAGGATGGAGATCCGCTGGATGCGCTGGTGATTACGCCGGTGCCGCTGATCCCGGGCTCCGTGGTACGTTCGCGACCGATCGGCGTGCTGCAGATGGTGGACGAGGCCGGACCGGATGCGAAGATCCTCGCCGTGCCGGTGAGCAAGCTGCACCCGCAGTACGAGAGCGTGAAGGGCCCTGACGACATCTCCCAGGAGCTGCTGGACAGCATCAAGCACTTCTTCGAACGCTACAAGGAACTCGAGGCCCACAAGTGGGTGAAGGTCGAAGGCTGGGCGGGCGCGGACGCCGCCAAGGCAGAGGTTGTTGCGAGCCACAAGCGGTATCAGAAGAGCCAGATCTGACGGGGCTGCCGGGGGTGGCGGGGGTACCGTTGCTCCGGGGCTTCCTGCGGACCGCGTGCCGGTGCGAGGCATGCGCGGAATGATGTCCCGCCCCACCGGCGCACGTGCCGGCGGGGCGGGCGCGACGGACATGGGCGGGCACGATGGCGGAACGTGAGGCCTATGGCGAGGAGCAGCGCGACCGCGAGCGCTTCGCGTTCCGGATTGTGCTGGCCCTGCTGGTCCTGGGGGCGCTGATGTTGCTGCTCGGCTGGCGGTTGTCCGGGCTGCAGGTCGGTGCACATTCGCATTTCACCACGCTGTCCGAGAACAACCGCCTGCGGGTCGAATCGCTGGCGCCCACCCGGGGCGTGATCCGGGATCGCAATGGGGTGCTGCTGGCGGGCAACCGGGCGTCCTATCAGCTCGAGGTCACCATCGAGCAGGCCGGCGACGTGGATGCGCTGCTGGAACGGTTGCAGGACTTCGTGGAGCTGTCCCAGGCCGACCTGGCGCGTTTTCGGCGTGGCATGCGCCAGCGCCGGCCGTTCGAGCCGGTGCTGCTGAAGGCCGGTCTGGATGACGCCACGGTGGCGCGTATCGCGGTGTCCCGGCACGAGCTGCCGGGGGTCGAGATCGAGGCCCGGCCGCTGCGCTACTACCCGATGGGTTCGCAGTTTTCGCACGTGGTCGGCTACATGGGCCGCATCAACCAGCGTGATCTGGAGCGGGTGGATCCGCGCGCCTATGCCGGCACCTCGCACATCGGCAAGAGCGGGGTCGAGCGTTACTACGAGGACCTGCTGCACGGCACCCCCGGTTATCGCCAGGTCGAGGTGAATGCCCAGGGCCGCGTGATCCGTGAGCTGTCGGTGACGCCGTCGGTGCCCGGCACTGACATTACCCTGACCATCGACGCCCGCCTGCAGCAGGCGGCCTATCAAGCCATGAAGGGACAGGATGGAGCGATTGTCGCGCTCGACCCGAACAATGGCGAAGTCCTGGCGCTGGTCAGCGCGCCGGGCTTCGACCCGGAGCCGTTCGTGCACGGGATCTCGCACGCCGCCTTCGCGGAATTGCAGTCGGATCCGCGCAAGCCGCTGTTCAATCGCGCGCTGAGTGGCCAGTATCCGCCGGGTTCCACGGTCAAGCCGCTAGTGGGTCTGGCCGCGCTGGACGAGCGGGTGACCACGGCCGACCGCGAGATGTTCGCGCGCGGCTATTTCCAGATCCCGGGCCACGAACGTCGCTATCGCGACTGGCGTCGGGAGGGGCACGGGCGTGTGGACATGGCGCGCGCGATCGCGGTGTCCTCGGACGTGTATTTCTACGACCTGGCACACACCATGGAGATCGACCGCATGGTGCCCTTGTTGCGGGATTTCGGCCTGGGTCGGCAGGTCGGCATCGATTCCACCGGCGAGCGTGGTGGCATCCTGCCCAGCCGTGACTGGAAGCGTGCCACGCAGAACCAGCCGTGGTTCCCGGGCGAGACGCTGATCACCGCGATCGGGCAGGGCTACATGCTGACCACGCCGCTGCAAATGGCGGACTTCACCATGACTCTGGCAAACCGGGGGAAGCGTCCGCGCCCGCATCTGCTGTTGTCCATGGGCGTCGATGGGGACGGACTCGACCCGGTGCTACCCGAGCACCGCGAGCCGGTGGAGGTGGCCCCGGAGCACTGGGATACTGTCCACAAGGCGCTGATCGAGGCGGTGCATCAGCCGCATGGCACGGCCTGGGGCAGTATCGGCAGTACCCGGCCGCCCTACCAGATCGCCGGAAAGACCGGCACCTCGCAAGTATTCGGACTGGGCGAGGACGAGGAGTACGACGAGGAAGAGTTGGCGCGCAGGCTATGGGATCATGCGCTGTTCGTCGGCTATGCCCCGGCGGAAGATCCGCAGATCGTGTTGGCGGTGCTGGTCGAACACGGCGGATCCGGTGGCCGGGTCGCGGCCCCGGTCGCCCGCGAGGTGATGGATGCCTACCTGCTGAATGACGCCGGCATGACGGTCGAGGCCGGCGCCCCATGATCAGTGTCACCGGACGCGAGCTGACCACCGGGCAATGGGTGTTGCGCAGCCTGCGCCTGGACAGCGTGCTGCTGTTGCTGCTCGCGATCCTCCTGATGCTGGGGCTGGTGGTCCTGTTCAGTGCCTCCGGGCAGAGCATGCAGGCCCTGGAGCGCCAGTCCCTGCGCATCGCGCTGGGTGTGGCGGCGATGCTGGTGGTTGCCCAGATCCCGGTGCGTTCCCTGCGGGCCGCGGCACCCTGGCTGTTTCTCGCGGGGGTGGCGCTGTTGCTGGCGGTGATGGTGGCGGGCGAGGTCGGCAAGGGGGCACAGCGCTGGCTGGATCTCGGCATCCTGCGGTTCCAGCCGTCGGAGATTATGAAACTTGCCGTACCGATGATGGTTGCCTGGTACCTGTCCCTGCGTCACGGGCGACCGCGCTTTCGTGACCTGCTGGTGACCGTGACACTGGTGCTGGTGCCGGTCTATCTGATTATGTCCCAGCCGGACCTCGGCACTGCGATGCTGGTGGGCACCGCCGGTTTTCTGGTGATCTTTCTGGCCGGACTGGGCTGGCGCTGGTTCGTCGGGCTGGGCGCGGTGGCGGCGGCTGCCATCCCACTGCTGTGGAGCCAGATGCACGAGTACCAGCGCCAGCGCGTGATTACGCTGTTCAACCCGGAGTCCGATCCGCTGGGTACCGGGTACCACATCATCCAGTCGAAGATCGCGATCGGCTCCGGCGGGATGTATGGCAAGGGCTGGCTCAATGGTACGCAGTCGCAGCTCGAATTCCTGCCGGAACGTTCCACCGACTTCATCTTCGCGGTGTATGCCGAGGAGTTCGGCTTCATTGGCGTGGCCCTGCTGTTGCTGCTGTATTTCGTGATCGTGGCGCGTGGCCTGTGGGTCGCGGCGCTGGCGCAGGACCGGTTTGCGCGGCTCCTGGGCGGCAGCATCAGCCTGACCTTCGCGGTATACACCGTGGTCAATATCGGGATGGTGACCGGGTTGCTGCCAGTGGTGGGGGTGCCGTTGCCCCTGGTCAGTTACGGCGGCACGTCGCTGGTGACGCTCATGGTCGCCTTCGGTATTCTCATGAGCATTGCCTCCGAGAAACGTCTGGTGAATCGATGAACCTGTTTTCCCGCTCCATGTGGGCCCGTGCCGGTCGGCTGTCGCTGGTCCGGGCCGGTCTGCTGTTTGGCCTGGTGGCCTGCCCCCTTGCCGCCCTTGGCAGTTCGGAGTTCCGGGCTGGTGATCCGCCGTATCTGGAACGCGAGGAGGTCCGTACGTTCATCGACGAACAGGTGGCGGCCGGGCGGAATCGCGAGCAGATCGAGGCACTGTTCGTGGACGCCGAGCCGCAGCAGCGCATTCTGGATCTGATCTCCAGCCCGGCCGAGGCGCGCCCCTGGAAGGATTATCGGCCGATCTTTGTGAATGACCTGCGGATCGAGCGCGGCGAGCGTTTCATGCAGGAACAGGCGGCATCCCTGGCCCGGGCGGAGGCCGAGTTCGGGGTGAATCGCGCGCTGATCGCCGCGATCATCGGTGTGGAGACCAATTACGGGCGCAACACGGGTGGCTTCCGGGTGCTGGATGCCCTGGTCACGCTCGGGTTCGACTACCCGCCGCGTGCGGATTTCTTCCGCAGTGAGCTGGGCGAATTCCTGGCCCTGGTCGAGGAAGAGGGCCTGGATATCCACGAGACCCGCGGTTCGTATGCCGGTGCGATGGGACGCGGCCAGTTCATCTCCTCCAGTTACCGCCATTACGCGGTCGATTTCGATGGCAGCGGTCAGCGCGACCTGTTGAACTCCTGGCCGGATGCAATCGGCAGCGTCGCCAACTATTTCCGTCAGCACGACTGGCACACCGGCGAGCCGGTGGTGGCTCGCGCGCGGGTCGAGGGCGATGCCCACGAGGCCCTGCTGAGCCGCAATTACCAGGCGCGCTTCGATCTGGATCAGCTGGCCGAGCATGGTGTGTATCCCGCCGGGGACGTGGCTCGCGACGGGCTTTATTCGCTGATTCGGCTCGAGGTCGAGGACGGCTACGAATACTATCTGGGGTATCCCAATTTCTACGTGATTACGCGTTACAACCGGAGTCCGCTGTATGCGATGGCCGTGCATCAGCTCGCCGAGGCGCTGGCCGAGTAGCGTGGCGCTGCGACGTTTCCCGGGAAGGGGATGCGTAGGTGCGGGTATCCCGGCCGCCCTGTTGCTGGCATGGCTGCTGGCGGGTTGTTCGTCGACGCCGGAGCGCGAGCTCGGCGAGGCGGCCTACGACAGTTACCCGGACCCCGCCGAGATCCCGGCCGACCTGGCGCTGATCCCGGATGCCGAGCCGCGTGCCGAGCCCCTGAGCCGGTATGGCAATCCGCCCGAATACGAGGTGTTCGGTCGACGCTACCGGCCCCTGCAGGTGGCCGATGGTTTCGAGCAGCACGGTCTGGCCTCGTGGTATGGGACCCGCTTCCATGGCCGACGCACCTCGAGTGGCGAGCCCTACGACATGTATGCGATGACGGCCGCGCACAAGCGCCTGCCGTTGCCCTCGTATGTCGAGGTGGAGAACCTCCACAACGGCAAACGGGTCGTGGTCCGGGTGAACGATCGCGGGCCGTTTGTGGACGGGCGCATCATTGATCTGTCGTATGCGGCGGCGCACCGGCTGGAGATGACCGATCGCGGGGTGGCCCCGGTACGCATCCGGGTGGTCGGGCCGGATGATCCCGCGGAAGACCCGCCGCGCCAGGCTACGGTCCCCGAGCCGATCCCGGTCGCGCAGCGTGACAGCAATGCCGTTCCGTCCCCCACCGACGCCGAGCCTGCCACGAGCATGGAGACCGGTACCAGTACCGAGCTCGCCAACGGCGATGTCGGGGGACAGTTTGTGCAGGTGGGTGCGTTCGGCGAGCGCCAGACGGCGGAACGGCTGGGTGCCGAACTCGCCGCGCTGGGGCTGGAGGCGGTGCGCGTCTCCACCCTGCACCGGGATGCGGACAGGGATCTTTACCGGGTCCGTATCGGGCCGCTGGCTGACGATGCGGCCGTGCGGGAGGTGATCGAACGCCTGCAGGGGGCGGCGCACGCGGACTTCCGCATCGTCCGCGAGTAAGCCGGGCGCCCCCGGGCCGCGGGCGCGGCTGTGGGTCGCATTTTGCCGTTTTTCCAGACCCGGGGCCTCGGGCGAGGCCCCGGGTCTGCTATCGTAAGTCGTCCCCATACGAGGTTGTACACTGCAATGATGTCGCTGGTTCGTTCTGCTTTCGGTCGCGCGTCGCTGGTGTTTCTGCTGGCCTGGCTGGCCCCGGCCTGGGTGCAGGCCGAGCCCCTGCCGGTCCCTGGCAGCGCGCCCACGGCCCCTAGTGGCCTGCCGAGTCCGCCTTCGGACATTACGGCCGCCAGCTACGTCCTGCTGGACTTCGAATCCGGGCTGTTTCTGGCGCAGCGCGAGGCCGATGTGCAGCGCGAGCCAGCCAGCCTGACCAAGCTGATGACCGCCTATGTGGTATTCGGCGAGATCCGCGACGGGCGTCTGGGCCTGGACGAGAACGTGACGGTCAGCGAACACGCCTGGCGTACCGGGATGACCGGGGCCTCGCGCATGTTCATCGAGGTCGGCGAGCAGGTGGGGGTCGAGGATCTGCTGCGGGGGATGATCATCCAGTCAGGCAACGACGCCTCCACTGCACTGGCGGAACAGGTTGCCGGTTCGGAGGGCGCATTCGTCGACATGATGAATGCGCAGGCCCGTGATCTGGGGATGTACAACTCTTATTTCGCCAACCCGCACGGCCTGCCGGCCGAGGAGCCGCAGTACACCACCGCTTCCGACATGGCGCGGCTGGCGCGGGCGCTGATCCACGAATTCCCGGAACTGTACGGTTACTACAGCGAGCGGTCTTTCGAATACAACGACATCTCCCAGAGCAACCGCAACATGCTGTTGTGGCGTGACGCCGGTTTCGATGGACTGAAGACCGGCTGGACCTCCGCGGCGGGCTACAACCTGGTGTCCTCGGCCGAGCGCGACGGGCGGCGCCTGGTTGCCGTGGTCATGGGGATCGATGCCCCGAACCATCAGCAGGGCGGGACCCGGCGCGCCAATGAGTCGCAGGCCCTGGTGAACTGGGGCATGCGCCTGACCGAGATGCGCCAGTTGTTCGAGGCCGGTAGTGAACTGGGCCGACCGCGGGTGTACAAGGGCGCGCAGACCGAGGTGGCGGTGGGTCTGGACCGGCCGTTCTGGGTGGTGGTGCGTCCGGGGCGCGGGGATGGACTGGAGGCCTCGATGGAGGTGCACCAGCCGCTGGAGGCCCCGCTGGCGGCCGGCGACCGGGTTGGCGAGGTGGTCGCCCGCTTGAATGGTGAGGTGGTCCATCGTCAGCCGCTGGTCGCGCTGGACGTCGTGGAACAGGGCGGGATCGTGCGTCGCCTTTGGGATTCGGCGGTCCTCGCGATCCAGTCGGTGTGGCCACTCTGACGCGTCATGAGCGTTGCGTATTTTAACGGGGATTATTTGCCGCTGGAGGAGGTCCGCATCTCGCCGCTGGACCGGGGTTTCCTGTTCGGCGATGCCGTATACGAAGTGATCCCCAGCTATGCCGGTGAGTTTTTCTTGCTGGGGCCCCATCTGGAGCGCCTGGAGCGGTCGCTGGCGGCGATTCGCCTGCCCAGTCCCCTGTCCCGCGGCGAGTGGGCCGAGCGTCTGGTAGAGCTGTTGCGGCGCAATGCGGCCGGGCCGGGTCACGATCTGGGCATCTACCTGCAGGTCACCCGTGGTGTGGCACCGCGCGACCATGCCTTTCCGGCAGAGGGTGCGCCCACCGTGTTCGCGATGGCCAGTCCGATCCGGCCACTGTCGGATGCGGTGCGCAGTGGCGGGATAGCCGCGATCACCACGCCGGATCACCGCTGGGGGCGTTGCGACATCAAGGCGACGACCCTGCTGCCCAACGTGCTGGCACGCCAGTTGGCCAGCGAGGCCGACGCCATGGAGGCGATCCTGCTGCGCGAGGGACGGGTCATCGAGGGGGCGGCCAGCAATGTCTTCGCGCAGTTCGGCGATACGCTGGTCACGCCGCCGTTGCAGGATGCCCTGCTACCCGGTGTGACCCGTGCGCTAGTGCTCGACCTGGCGCGCGAATGTGGTCTGCAGGTGGTGGAGCGCGAGCTGGACGAGGCGGAATTGCGCGGTGCCGACGAGATCTGGCTCACCAGTTCCACCCGCGAGATCCTGCCGGTGAGCCGCCTGGATGGCGAGCCGGTGGGTGCGGGGGTGCCCGGTCCTGGCTGGCGCGCCGTACATGCCGCCTATCAGATTGCGAAGCTGGAGGAAGTACAGCGGCGCGAGGAGGGCACGGCATGAGCGAGCGCGAGACCCTGATCGAGTTCCCGGTGCGTTTTCCGATCAAGGTGATGGGGGATGCCCACCCGGAACTGATGGAGGCGGTTCAGGGTTGTATCGACGAGCACATCCCGGACCCGGACGACGTGGTGATCGAGCAGCGCGCGTCGCGGGGCGGGCGCTTCGTCGGCATTACCCTGACCTTTACGGCCACCAGCCAGAGTCAGCTGGACGCGCTGTACCGGTCACTGGGCCGCTGCGACCGGGTGCGCATGATCCTGTGAGTGCGGTGGTACACGTCCACCACCTGGGGCAGCAGACGTTTGTCCCGGTCTGGCAGGCGATGCAGTTGCGCGCACGGGAGCGCGCGGCGGGCGCCGCCGACGCCCTGTGGTGCGTGGAGCACGCGCCGGTCTTTACCCAGGGGCGCAATGGGCACGCCGAACATCTGCTGGATGCAGGCGCGATCCCGGTGGTTGCGATCGACCGCGGGGGGCAGATTACCTATCACGGGCCGGGTCAGCTGGTCGTCTATACCCTGCTGGACCTGCCGCGCTTGGGGGTTGGCGTCCGGCGCCTGGTCTGGCTGCTGGAGCAGGCGCTGATCGAGACCCTGCGGGTCTGGGATATCTCCGCGCAGCGGCGCGAGGGGGCCCCGGGGGTCTATGCGGGAGAGGCGAAGATCGCGGCGCTGGGGCTGCGTGTGCGTCGGGGGGGCACGATCCATGGTCTGGCGCTGAATGTTGCGCCGAGGCTGGCGCCATTCTCGCGCATCAATCCTTGTGGCTATGCCGGGTTGCCGACTACCTCCATGCAAGCGCTGGCGGGTGGGCCGGTCGCGATGGAGCGGGTGCGCGAGGTGCTGCTTGGGCGGCTGGCGGGGCAGTTGTTTTCCGGGGCTTCGCTGCGGCACGTGCCGGCGTTGCCAGACGAGCTGGTTCGCGTACTCGCGCTGGGGCGCGACCCGGCGGTGGCTGGTTCTTGACTGGACGCTCGTGCTTGCGGTGGTTTCGGCTCGCCCGGTGCGCGGCCTGGTCGGCGGTGCCGTGCATGCGGAAGCGGGGGCACCCGCCCGGCAAGCACTCAGGCACTCTCGAGGCCGCGGGCCTGGAGGTCGGCGTGATAGGACGAGCGCACCATCGGTCCGCTGGCCACTTGCCGGAACCCCATCTCCCGGGCCCGCTCGCCCAGTTCGTCGAATTCCTCCGGCGCAAGGAACCGGGTCACCGGCAGATGATGCCGTGACGGCTGCAGGTACTGGCCCAGGGTCAGCATGTCGCAGCCGTGATCGCGCAGATCCTGCAGGACTTCCAGCAGTTCTTCGCGGGTCTCGCCCAGGCCCAGCATCAAGCCGGACTTGGTCGGGACTTCCGGGTGCTGCGCGCGAAACTGCCGCAACAGCTCCAGCGACCACTGGTAGTCGGCGCCCGGCCGGGCCTCGCGATACAGCCGCGGCACCGTCTCGAGATTGTGATTGAACACATCGGGCGGGGCCTGGTGCATGATCTCCAGCGCCCGGTCCATGCGTCCGCGAAAGTCCGGTACCAGGATTTCGATGCCGGTGTCCGGGTTGAGCTCGCGGACCTCGCGGATACAGTCGACGAAGTGGCCGGCACCACCGTCACGCAGGTCGTCCCGGTCTACCGAGGTGATGACCACGTACTTGAGCCCCAGGGCCTGGATGGTCTCGGCCAGGTGGCGCGGCTCGTCGGCATCCAGCGGTTCCGGGCGCCCGTGCGCGACGTCGCAGAACGGACAGCGGCGGGTGCAGATATCGCCCATGATCATGAAGGTGGCCGTGCCGTGGCTGAAGCACTCGCCGAGGTTGGGGCAGCTGGCCTCCTCGCAGACGGTATACAGCCGTTGCTCGCGGAGGATGCGCTTGATGCGCTGGACCTCGGGACGGCCCTGGTCCTGGGCGCGGATCCAGCGGGGCTTGCGCTGGGGGCGCTCGGTGGGGTTGATCTTCACCGGGATGCGCGCGACCTTGTCGGCGGCGCGCTGTTTCTCGCCGGGTTGGGGGCGGGTGCGGCTCTCCATGAGTGTTTCCTGCCTGTGTTCGGTTGGGGGCCCGGGGCGCCGAGCCGGCGCGCGCGGCGCTGGTTCAGGCGACGTCCCGGATCAGGGCGTCAATCTGCTTCCGGGCGGTATCGATCGCCGGGAGCCAGCCGTTCTCGTCCAGTGCGAAGCCCAGACGTTTGACCGCTTGCAACTGGTGCAGTGGCGCGACTCCGACACGCTCGTCGTGTCCGCTGTCGCGGACACAGGCGCTACGGGCGATGCGGACGATGTCGGTCAGGGTGCCCGCACGCTCGGTTTCCGGTCCGCCGGAGTCGCGAATGGCCTCGATGATATCGGAAGCCAGGCCCCATTGCCCGGCAACCAGTTCACCCACGAGGCCTTCCAGCCGGAACAGCATCCCCTCGATGCGCCCGGGTTCGAGTTCGGTTCCCTCGGCCACCAGTTCGCCGAGTACCGGAAGCGCGCCGACGCGGTGCAGCAGCCCCGCCAGCAGCGCGCTGTGAGGATCCGCCGCTTCGCTCTGTTCGGCCAGCACGCTACTGATTGCGGCGATCCGGACCGAACGTTTCCAGATGTCCTCCAGGATCGCGTGGGCCGGGTGTTTGCGGTCCACGAATACCTGGTGCATCGCGAGTGCCAGCACCAGCTGTCGGGTCTGCTCCATGCCCAGCCGCGCGATCGCGTCACCCAGGCGCTTGACCACGCGCTGGCTGCCCATCGCGGGGCTGTTGGCGACCGCCAGCAGGCGGGCCGCGACGCTCGGGTCCTGTTCGACGATGCGGGTCACAGCAGGCAGGTCGACGTCCGGGTCCTTGACCGCTTCCTGCAGTCGCAGGGCAACCTCCGGGAGCTGTGGCAGGGCGGGTTCGCCGGTGTGGATCTTGCGATAGATGGTGCTGAACAGGTCGGTT
>SKNJ01000203.1 GCA_007120575.1 Thioalkalivibrio sp. | reverse complement strand
TCCCGGGCGCGACGCGCTACATACAGCCGATACATAACCCGCCACCCGAGCAGAAACCCAAGGATCGCAGCGTAAACCCCCACCTCGCGATAATCCGCCCGCACAATCCAGAACACATGCAGGATCGCCAGCCCCCCGGCCACATACACCAGCCGGTGCAGCCGCGCCCAGTTCCGGCGCAGCCGGCGCTGCGCCGCGCGCGTCGAGGTCAGCGCCAGCGCCAGCAGGATCAGCCAGGCCGTGAAACCGACCATCACGAACGGACGCCGGGTCAGATCACCCAGGATCAGCCCCCAGTCGAAGAACAGATCCACCCCCACCCAGATCAGAAAATGCGTGGTGACGTAGCCAAATGCGACCAGTCCCAGCATGCGCCGCAACCGGGTAATCCATGGCCATCCGGTCATCTGGCGCAGCGGCGTCACGGCCAGCGCGACCAGCAGGGCGATCAGGGCATGCGTCCCGGAATCCGTCAGCAACCGCTCGATCGGGTTCACCCCCAGCCCGCCGAACCACCCCAGCGTGCGCAAGCCGATCCACACCGCGGGCAGCAGCGACAGCACCAGCACGGCCGACCACAACCCGCGCGGCGGACGCGCCCGGGAACGCACGCTTGCATTCATCCTGCACCCGCCGCCATCAGAAATGTTCGCGCAGATCCATACCCTCGTAGAGCGCGGCTACCTCCTCGCCGTACCCGTTGAACATCTCCGTACGGCGGCGCCGGAACGCCCCGATCCGGCGCTCGGTCGCCTGCGACCAGCGCGGATGATCCACCTCCGGGTTCACGTTGCTGTAGAACCCGTATTCGCCCGGCTGCGACTGGTTCCAGGCGGTCGGCGGCTGCTCCTCGACCAGGCGGATGCGCACGATCGACTTGATGCTCTTGAACCCGTATTTCCACGGCACCACCAGACGAACCGGCGCACCGTTCTGATTCGGCAACACCTCGTCGTACAGGCCCACCGCAAGGATCGTCAGCGGGTGCATCGCCTCGTCCAGGCGCAGTCCCTCGGTATAGGGCCAGTCGAGCACGCCGCGCCGCTGGCCGCGCAGGTTCTCCGGGTCATGGATGCTCTCGAACGCCACATAACGGGCCCGGCTCTCGGGACGCGCCTGCTCGATCACGCGGTTGAGTTCGAAACCGATCCAGGGGATCACCATCGACCAGCCCTCGACACAGCGCAGCCGATAGATCCGCTCCTCCAGCGCCCACGGATTCACGAAATCCTCAAGCGCATAGTTCCCCGGGTTCTCGCAGGCCCCCTCCACCCGGATCGACCACGGATCGGTGACCAGACTGTCCGCATGCCGGTGCGGGTCGGACTTCCCGGTGCCCAGCTCGAAGAAATTGTTGTAGGTCGTGACCTCGTCAAGGGAGGTCAGCGCCTCGTCCGTGGAAAACGGGCTCGGCTCGTACTCCAGCGCCATCCCGCGCAGGGCCGCGCCCGCCGGCGCCGGCCATGCCGACACCCCCAGCGCAAGCCCGGCCCCCAGCCCCAGCCCCGCGCGCAGGAACTCGCGGCGCCGGTCATATATCGCGCGCGGGGTGACCTCGCCGCGCGTGGCCTCGGAACGACGTCGACTGCGAATCAGCATACGGGACCCTCGTGAACGTGCAACGGGACGGCCAGGCGCCGGCACCACCGGCGCCACCGCTACTTCATGGACCCACCGACCGAAGCCGAGTTCGCCGCCCGGATACGTCAGCCACCGGGACCTGCCGACACGCGTCACTCTGGCCCCATCCAGACCGTCATCCCCACCCGCGCGGCCACACCCAACCCGCTGTTTCCACGCCCCATAAAGGACGCTCTCAAGGGATAAGAATTTTCTTCTTGCACGCGCGAAAACGGGGTATATAAGGATTTCTTGATACCGCAGCCGGGATGGCCCGGCCGGCACCCGAGGAGAAACCCGCATGAATCCGAATCTCGACTGGGCAACCGAGGCGTCCGACGATCTCGCCGGCCTGTTCGAGCCGCCCGAGGCGAACGATCGCCCCGGTCGACAGATCGCCCGCCGCACCCTGGAACGGATGATGGAAGAACGCGCCCTGCGCCAGCACCTGCAGGATGACTTCGACCTGGACCCGTCGGACACGGCGATGGACTGGTAGTTTTGTCTGCCGCAACCCGGGCCTGCCCCGGGTTGCGCGTTACTTGCGGAACCCCGAAACCTCGTCCTGCAACTGGCGCGCCAGGCCCTCCAGGGCCTCCACCGCCTGCTGCATCTCGGTCGCCCCTTCCGCATTGCGCACCACAATGTCGTTGATGTGGTGCACGTTGCGGTTGATCTCCTCCGCCACCTGACTCTGCTCCTCGGTCGCGCTGGCCACCTGACGGGTCATGTCGTCGATAGTCGTCACCGACTCGTGGATATACCCGAGGGTCTCCTCTGCTTCCGCGGCCTTCTGCACGCTCGCCTCGGCACGCTCGCGGCTGGCATCCATCACCGTCACGGCACGCGCCGAGGCCCCTTGCAGGCCCTCGATAATGCCGCGGATCTCGCCGGTCGAATCGTTCGTCCGCTGCGCCAGGTGTCGCACCTCGTCGGCTACCACCGCAAAACCGCGTCCGGCCTCGCCGGCGCGCGCCGCCTCGATGGCGGCGTTCAACGCCAGCAGGTTGGTCTTCTCGGCGATCTCCTCGATCACCTCCAGGATGCTGCCGATATTGTCGCTGTCGCCCTTGAGTTCATGGATCACCGTACTGGCCTGCTCGACCTCCCCGGCCAGCGTCCGAATCGCTTCCTGCGTCTCGTGTACCACCGTCTGCCCGCCTTCGGCCGCCCGGGTCGCCTGACCAGCCTGCTCGGCAGTGCTCTGGGTATTGTTGGCCACCTCCTGCACGGTCGCGGACATCTCGTTCATCGCGGTGACCACCTGCTCGACATCACTGCGTTGTTCATTGGTCGAGCGCGTGAGTTCCTGGCTGCGGCCCTCGAGCTGCCGCGCCGAGGCGGCAATACCATCCGCCGCATCCGCCACCTGCTGGATCAGGCCCGACAACCGCCCCATCACAGCGTTGAACGCCTCGCCGGTGCGGCCGATCTCGTCGCGTGTGGTCACCTCCACCCGATGCCCCAGATCGGCCTTGCCCGCGCCAATCGCTTCCAGGCCCTGCGCCAACCGCTCCAGCGGCCGGGTAAGGACATTGGCAACCACCCAGCCAATCACCAGCGCGACCAGAAACGCGACCACCCACAGGCCCCACAACAACCACCACAACTGGGACACCAGCGCCTCGTCGACCCCTGCGGCGAGCGCGCCCTTCATGGTATGGAACGTGACCCCGCCCATGATCGACAACGGGACCGTACTCACCACGATCACCAGGATGACAAGCTTCAGTCGCAGGCCACCGAGCGTTCCAATCTTCATGGGGTACCCTCCTTTGCTGGCTGTAACGACCAACGTGGTCGCGGCTTGAGCCGCCGCCCGAGCATCGCAAACGGATGCCTCGGCGATCATGATCCGCATCATATCCTCGACAGGCATCTTTCAATTCTCACGCCCCCCGTCATCGCGAGGAGTACAGCGACGTGGCGATCTCCGTGGGCAACCCCGGCGCCGGCCCGGGCGGACGTCGGGGGTTCCGTCCGGAGGTTGCCACGGCCCCTGCGGGGCCTCGCGATGACGGGGGCAGGAAGCACCGTCATCGCGAGGAGCGCAGCGACGTGGCGACCTCCGTGGGCAACCCCGGCGCCGGCCCGGGCAAACGTCGGGGGT
>SKNJ01000213.1 GCA_007120575.1 Thioalkalivibrio sp. | reverse complement strand
GGTCTGATCCTGCCCATCGGGCACTGGGTACTGGAAAGCGCCTGCGCCCGGCTCGCCGCCTGGTCGCGCGATCCAGCGACCCGCGAACTCACGCTGGCTGTCAATATCAGCGCCCTGGAGTTCCGGCAGGCCAGTTTCGTCGATCAGGTCCGCCGAGCACTGAGTTCCAGTCGGGCCAGTCCGGGGAAACTGACCCTGGAGCTGACCGAGGGTGCCCATCTGGACGGCAGTGAGGAAACCATGACCCGGGCACGCGAGCTCCGGGAACTCGGCGTTCGCCTGGCGGTGGATGACTTCGGAACACGCTGGTCATCACTGTCCTGTCTCGTACGGCTGCAGCTTCAAGAGATCAAGATCGACGGAGCGCTGTTGCCAAAAGTCGATCAGCCGGGGACCGACACGACGCTGGCATCCGCCATCACCACCCTGGCCAGGGGCCTTGGCCTGACGACCGTCGCCCAACGCGTGGAGACCGAGGCGCAGCGTTGTTTTTTCGCCGACCAGGGCTGTGACACCTTCCAGGGTTTCCTGTTCTGCCCCCCCTTGTCACTCGAGGATTTCGAGCGTTGCCTGCGGCGCGGGATGCGGCACTGTCAAGGAAACGCAGACTAAGGGAGACCTGTTCGATCAGGGTTTCCTCAATCGCTTTGACCTGAAATTGCTCCGGCCTCGACTCCGGGACTGCTCCCAAGGCGGCATCCGCCCCCCAGCCGCCCACATCACCGCGGAACCTCACCGGCTGCCCAACAGAACCTCTCTGCGCGTCAGCGAACAGACACCGGTACCGCGTGGATCCTATGCTCGTTTCCTGCGCACCGACCCCTTCAGGAGGGTCTACACCATGCTCGACTTCCGAAACAGCCTTCCCCGTACTGCGATTCTCTTGAGCGGCTCCCTGATTCTTGGTCTCGCGGGCCCGGCGCTCTCCCAATCTCCGCCGGCGGCCTCCCCGACGGGCACGAATCTGCAGATCGCCCAGCTCTCCACCACAGTCCGGGAGGTTCAACGCGAACTCAACCGTCTGGGCTACGACGCCGGCCCCGTGGACGGATGGATGGGTGCCCGTACACGGGCGGCGATCCAGGACTACCAGCGGGACCACGGCTTGCTCGTGGACGGCCAGCCCAGCGCGAGCCTGCTGTCGCACGTTCGCGATACGGCCCGCAGCGGACGGTCCGAACCGGGACGTGCCCCACCGGAATCATCGTCACGCCAGATCGCGGAGATCCAGGACGCGCTCCACGCCCTCGGATACGATGTCGGACACCGACCCGGCCGGCTCACCGACGAGACGCGGGCCGCCATCCGGAGCTACGAGTCCGACCACGGACTGCTGGCCTCCGGTCAGCCCAGCGCCGAACTGCTCCGACACCTGCGCCGAAGTATAGAGACCGCGCCGCGGGCCCCGGCTGAGGCCGATCCCGACACCATCGCCGGCATCCAGGGCGAACTGCGCCTGCGCGGCTACCCGATACCCCGTGTCACCGGCCAGATGGACGCCCCCTCCCGGCAGGCCATCCGCGAATACCAGCAAGGACAGGGCGTGGCGGTCACCGGCGAACCCAGCGCGACCCTGCTGGCCGAACTGCGCGCCGCCAGCAGCGAGCCGGTCCCCACTGCCGGTTTGACACGCGAACAACGGGCGACGGTGCAGCGTACCCTGAACGCGCGTGGCTACGAAGCCGGGCCGCCGGATGGCGTACTGGGCCCGCGCAGCCTTAGCGCGATTCGGACCTTCCAGGCCGACAACGACATCGCCCCGAGCGGTGAACTCACCTCTCGCACGATGGCGCTTCTTGGACTCGGTACCACCGATGCCACCGTGGAGCCATCAGCGGTCGAAAGCAGTCCGTACCGTGTACGCATCCGGGACAACTTCGCGGACGGCGACTACACCCAGGACCCGGCCTGGCGCATTGTCTCCGGCCGTTTCGAGGTGCGCGGCGGCGGGCTGAACTCGACAATGGTTCCGCCTTCGGAACGCACCGAGGACATGGGCCGACAGATCCTGGGTGACATCCTGCAACGCCAGCTCGGGATTACCCTGGACGGGCAGGAGACTGCTGCGGTGGCCTACCTGCCCACCCGCATCGGGCCGGAATTCCGGATCAGCACGGCGATATCCGGCTCCGCGGAGGCGCACAGCCACATCGATCTCGGCCCCTATCGGGGCGACCAGCTGAACCACGGCTATCGCCTCGTTTACCGCGCCAGCCAGACGCGCCCGCTGCAGCTCGTCGTCGTGAACGAAAGCGGCAGTTCCGTCATTGCCAGCGCCAGCCTCCCGCTTGCCAGGGGTGAGCACCACCGGTTGGTCTGGGCGCGTGATTCCGAGGGACGCATGACGATCACACGCAACGACGAGATCCTCATCGATGTCATCGACAGCACCTCGAACGACCGCTTCGATGGCTTCTCGCTGATCAATGCCGGCGGGAGCTGGACCCTGCACGAGGTGACCGTCGAGGACCGCGGCTGACCCACGCCCCCTCGCCGTTCTCCGTGCCCGCGGAGACAGCTCGTCCAACCTGCAAGCCAATCGCCGACCGTCCCCGGGGGCCGCCCCTTGATGCCCCCCCGGGGGCCCGACTGCCGCCACTCCTCCGCGAAAAGCCGCGGTAGTGTGCGGCATCGTACAGACACCCACTCCCCGCTGCGCGAGACTCTTCACATGCGCATGACACGACGTCTCGCGCACTGCCACTCACCACAGCGAGGCAAACGCCATGTCACTGGGAACCATCCTGCTCATCGTCCTGGTCCTCCTGCTGATCGGTGTGATCCCCACCTGGCCGCACAGCCGCAGCTGGGGTTATGCCCCGGGCGGCGTGATCGGTGTCGTGCTGATCATCCTGCTGATCCTGGTACTGGCCGGCCGAATATAGTTCCCGTCGTTGCTGCCGGCGAACATGCAGCCACCGACACCCCGAACCCGGGGCGGCCCCTCACCGAGACGGCCCATGGTGACTGGGTCCATACCCATCTGGAGAACAAGCCATGAGACAACTGCGACATCTACCCCTTATCTTCCTGACCCTTTTCCTGGCCCTGTTCCTCGCGGGTTGCGCTGGCACGGGTGAACGACAGAGTTTCGGCGAATACGTCGACGACAGCGTGATCACCACCAAGGTGAAGACAGCGTTGTTCAACGAGCCCTCCCTGAGCGGCTTCGAAGTCAATGTCGAGACCTATGAGGGGCAGGTGCAATTGAGCGGCTTCGTCAGTTCCAGGGAGAACATCAACAAGGCCGTGGAGATTGCACGTGGCGTCAAGGGTGTCAGGTCGGTCAAAAACGACATGCAGCTCAAATAGCGACCGGACGCGAAAGCTCGGCCGCGAGGTGCACGCGCGGCTACCGCCGAGACTGTGATCGCGGTAACCCGCCTCCACCCGTCCATGCCCCATGAAGGCCCGCCCATCTGGGCGGGCCTTCATGGCTTGCGTTTCAATCGCGCAGCGCGGCTTCCAGCCTCTTGGTCTCGGTGATATCGACCATGGTGATCACGACCCCGTCGATCACGTTGTCCACCCGCCGATAGGGCATGATGCGCACCGTGTACCAGCGCCCGTCGTCGGTCATGATCTGCTTTTCCGAGGCCGCCAGGGTACGCAGGGTCTTGCGCGCGTCGTCGTGCAGCTCCGGGTATTGCAGGCTGGTGGTCAGGTCACTGAGCGGCCGGCCCACATCACTCTCCCGGAGACGGAAGATCCGGGTGGCCGGATCGGTATATCGCCGGACATCGAGAT
>SKNJ01000251.1 GCA_007120575.1 Thioalkalivibrio sp. | reverse complement strand
GCGTTGCGCGCCATCTCGAGATCATAAACGCTATCCCCGATCATGCGCGTATTGGCCGGCTCCACGCCGGTGTTCCGGATCACACCCTCCAGCATTGCGGGGTTCGGCTTCGATGGATACTCGTCGCTGGTCGCAGTGGTCACGAACAGCCCTCCCAGCCCACTGCTGGCGAGCGCCTGGTCCAGGCCCGGGCGCGATTTGCTCGTCGCCACCGCGAGCAGAAAACCCTCGCGATCCAGCCACTCCAGGAGTGCCCGCGCCCCCGGATAAAGGGGTGTTTCGGGAGCCTCGCCAGAGCCCAGGTAGCAGCGCCGATAGGTGGTGGCAAAGCCCTCGACGAAGTCGTCGTCCGCCTCTGGATAGAGCCGACGGACCGCGACATCGACGCCCAGCCCGATGATATCCCGCAGACGATCCTCCGGCAGCACCTCCACCCCCAGGGCCCGAGCCGTGTGTTGCAGGCACCAGATAATGCGTCGCGGGGAGTCCATCAGAGTCCCGTCCCAGTCGAATACCACCAGACGCAGGGCCCCGGTATCCGCGGGCAGCAAGGACTCCGTGGTCATTCCCGCCCTCCCGGCGCGCTGGGCTCCGCCAGACTCGCGAGCACCGCGTTCAGCGATTCCGGAAGCGGCGCCGAAAACACATGTTCCTCGCCATTCGCATCCTCGAAACGCAAGGCCTGCGCATGCAGAAACAACCGCTCCAGGCCATGCCGCCGCAGGCTCCGGTTGGCGTCCGGCAGTCCGTAGTCATGGTCCCCACCCACCGGATGCCCGATCGCCTGTCCATGCACGCGGATCTGGTGGGTACGCCCGGTGCCGATGCTGACCTCGACCAGCTGGAATGCCCCGTAGGGCTCCAGTGGCCGGAACACGCTATGGGCCTCGCGCCCTTCTGCCGCACCCGCGGACATCCGCTTGCGCCCGCCGGCATCGCGGCCGGCGGCCACCGGCTGATCGCAATGCACCGCCTCCGGGCTCGCGAATCGCCCGACCAACAGGGCAAGATAACGCTTCTCCACCCGGCCCTCGCGCAATGCCTCGTGGAAGGCCTGCAGCGCGTCACGACGCTTTGCCAGCAGTAGGCAACCCGAGGTTTCGCGATCCAGCCGGTGGCCGAGCTCAAGCTCGTCATCGGGCCGCAGTTGCCGCATGGCCTCGATGATCCCAAAGGCCAGCCCGCTCCCCCCGTGCACCGCCAGGCCCGACGGCTTGTCCAGCACCAGATACTGGTCATCCTCGTACACGATCGCGCGGCGCAGTCGGTCCAGGACCTTCGGCGGCACCTCCGGACGCGATTCGCGCGGTCGGTCGAGGTCCGGAACGCGGACCTCGCTGCCGGCCTGCAGGCGCTGGTGAACCTTGCAGCGTCGGCCATCGATACGGATCGCACCCTGGCGCACCAGACGGTAGAGCAGGCCACGCGGCACCCCCTTCAGCTCGCGCAGCAAGAAGTTGTCCAGGCGCTGGCCGTCGGCGCGCGCAGTGACCGTCAGCGTGCGCGGGCCGGGCACGCCATGATTCGAGGCGGACTTGCTCATGGTGCGCGATCCTACCGCAGGCGGCCCCGCCGAACCACGCACCGCACGCGGCTCGCATAGCAAAAAACTTGCCGAGTCGGGGGCTTATGCCCTACATTGAGCCTCGAAAACCGTCGCCCGGTTGCGGGCGAGACGTACTCGAACAACCCGCCTCGTGGCCGGCTCGCTGCCCCAGCGCCGCGCCGACCGCGAGGCATCGCCGCAAAGCGACATTTAGTGACGCTATTTCTTCTAACCCAGTCCTGCCTCTCCGGGTCCGCACCCTGCGGAAGACTGTTTCCGTGGCTGTTGGTGAACACCTGGCTGGCGCGCTGGCTTCCGCCACGCGCCGCCGGGTTGTGCACACACCAACCCCCGTTGCAAAGGCGCCGGTCCGCGGTCACGCGGATATCCGGCCGACCCGCCGAAGGCAAGGACTTCCTACCGAGTCCATTGCATGAAACGCATCCTGATCAATGCCACGCAGCCGGAAGAGCTGCGTGTCGCCATGGTCGACGGCCAGCGCCTGTACGACCTCGACATCGAACTGCCCTCGCGCGAACGCAAGAAGGCCAACATCTACAAGGCGAAGATCACCCGCGTCGAGCCCAGTCTCGAAGCGGCCTTCGTCAACTTCGGGGCTGATCGCCACGGCTTCCTTCCGTTCAAGGAAATCGCCCATTCCGCGGTTGGCGCCCCGCCCGACAGCGACAAGCCAATCCGCGAGTTCCTGAAGGAAGGCACGCAGCTGCTGGTGCAGGTAGAGAAGGAAGAGCGCGGCACCAAGGGCGCCGCGCTAACCACTTACATCAGCCTGGCCGGCCGTTATCTGGTACTGATGCCCAACAACCCCAAGGCGGGTGGCGTATCCCGCCGAATCGAGGGCGAGGATCGGGCCGAACTGCGCGAGGCCCTGTCCGGACTGAACATGCCCGAGGGCATGGGTGTGATCGCCCGCACGGCTGGCGTGGGGCGCAGCACCGAAGAACTGCAATGGGACCTCGACTACATGACCGCCCTGTGGAAAGCGGTCACCGAGGCGTCGGAAAAGGCCTCCACCCCGGCGCTGATCCACCAGGAAAGCAATGTGATCATCCGTGCGCTGCGCGACCACATGCGCAACGATGTCGGCGAGGTCATCATCGACGATGACGAGGTCTATCATCAGGCGGAAGACTTCGTGCGTCTGGTGATGCCCACCAGCCTGCGCAAGCTCAAGCGCTACGACGATCCGGTCCCCCTGTTCAACCGCTACCAGATCGAGAGCCAGATCGAAAGCGCCTTTGACCGGGACGTCTCCCTGCCCTCCGGTGGCGCCCTGGTCATCGACCACACCGAGGCGCTGATCTCCATCGACGTGAACTCGGCGCGCTCCACCAAGGGTGGCGACATCGAGGAAACCGCCTTCCACACCAACCTGGAGGCGGCCGAGGAAGTCGCGCGGCAGTTGCGTATCCGCGACCTTGGCGGGCTGATCGTGATCGATTTCATCGACATGAACTCCAACAAGCACCAGCGCGAGGTTGAAAACCGTCTGCGCGAGGCCCTGGAGATGGACCGGGCTCGCGTCCAGGTCGGACGCATCAGCCGCTTCGGGCTGCTCGAGATGTCCCGCCAGCGGCTGCGCTCCTCGCTCGGCGAGTCATCGCAGAACACCTGTCCGCGCTGCCAGGGCCACGGCCAGATTCGCAGCGTGGAGTCTCTCGCGCTGTCGATCCTGCGTCTGATCGAGGAAGAGGCCATGAAGGACCGTACCGGCCTGGTGATGGCTCAGGTCCCGGTCGACGTTGGCACTTTCCTGCTGAACGAGAAGCGCGAGTCGATCCGCGAGATCGAGGGTCGTCACAAGGTCGACATCAGCGTGATCCCCAACCCGCACTATCTGACCCCGAAGTTCGAGGTACGCCGGGTCCGTGGCGACGAGCGCGACGAAGTGATCAGCGAACGCGGCTCCCACGAACTGGTCGATTCCGTCAGCGAGGACACCGACCCGCATCAGGAACGTGGCGGCAAGGTCGAGAAGCCCCTGGTCCAGGCGGTGCGCGTGGCGGCTCCGGCCCCCGAGTCGGCACCCGAGCGGGGGGATACCACTCCCCGGGCCGAGAGCGTTTCCCAACCCGGGTTCTTCGGCCGTATCTGGTCGTCGCTGTTTCCCAACAGTCGCCCGGAGAGCGAGGAAAAGCCCGCCCGACACAAGGGCAGTGGCCAGCGCAAGGCCCCCACCG
>SKNJ01000049.1 GCA_007120575.1 Thioalkalivibrio sp. | reverse complement strand
GGGGCGGCCTCCAGCAGGGCGCGTACGCGTGCCTCGCTCTCTTCCCCTCGGGTCTTCAGGATCTCCAGCAACTGCCGGTCGCGCACCTCCGGCTCGGGGCTGATCAACAGATACAGCATCGCCTCCACGCCCCAGCGATCGGAATGCGCGGCACGCTCCAGCGGACCGGGCAGCGCGGCCACCAGCAGCCCGGCCCCCAGGATCTGGGCCAGTCCAGGCTCGCCAATCCGCTCCAGCAGGCTGTCCGCGTCCAGCGCCAGCCCGCCGGGACCCCGCCCGCGCGCCTCCCCGGCCTCGGCTTCCGCCTGCGCCTCGTGTTCGGCCTGCTGCGCGCGCCGCTCGCGCTGCATCCGCTCGCGCACCTGCTCCAGCTCCGCCGGGTCGAACCCCGGCTCAAGCGCCTGGATCCGCTCCACCAGCGGCGGATGGGTGGCGAACAGGTTGCCGAGCCCGCCACGTGCAAACAGCATGTGGCCGATCTCCTCACTGTCCGCGCGCAGCCCCTGGTGAGCGGCACCGATCTTCTTCAGGGCCCCGGCGATACCGGCGGGCTGACGCGTGAACTGCACCGCCGAGGCATCCGCCAGGTATTCCCGCTGCCGCGAAACCGAGGCGCGGATCCAGCGCCCGAAGAACAGCCCGATATAGCCGACGATCATCAGCACCAGACCTGCCACGACGATCCCTCCGGCATTGCGATTGTTGCGCGAGAAGCGCATCGCGAACATCACGCGCTGACCGATCAGCGCCATCACCAGGATCCCGAACAGCATCCCCATCAGGCGGATATTCAGGCGCATGTCGCCGTTGAGAATGTGCCCGAACTCGTGCGCGATCACGCCCTGCAGCTCGTCCCGGTTCAGGTGCTCCAGGGCCCCGCGGGTCACTGCCACCGCCGCATCGCCCGGGGCGTAGCCGGCGGCAAACGCGTTGATCGCGGCCTCCTGTTCCAGCACGTAGATCTCGGGCACCGGCACCCCGGCGGCAATCGCGATCTCCTCCACCACATTCACCAGCCGCCGCCGCAACGGGTCGCGAGTGTCGCCATCAATGCGGGTGCCGCCCATCTCGCGCGCCACCTGCCCGCCACCACTGCCGAGCTGCAGCGTCCGGTACAGGCTGCCCAACCCGATCAGGCCGAGCGTCAGCACGCTGGTCCAGATCATCACCGGGGCATTGTCGCGCAGGAAATCCCGGGTCCACACCGGCTCATCCGGGGTCGCGTCGGTATAACCGAACACCACCAGCGCGATGACGTTGATCACCAGCACGATTGCCAGCACCGCCAGCGCGAACAGCCCCAGCAGGACCCGGGTCCGGCGCTGCGCCCGGTCCTGATGCTCGAAGAAGTTCATCTCGCGACCCTACTGAAAGTTGACTTCTATCGCCTCGCGCTTCTGCGGGTCCTCGATCTCCAGCAACTCGGCACGCCGGAAGCCGAGGTTGTTCGCGATCAGGCTGTTGGGGAACATCTCGCGCAGAATGTTGTACTGCATCACCGCGTCGTTGAAGGCCTGACGCGCATAGGCCACCCGGTTCTCGGTGCTGCTCAGTTCCTCGGAGAGCTGCATCATGTTCTGGTTGGCCTTCAGATCGGGGTAGTTCTCGGACAGCGCGAACAGCCGCCCCAGCGCCCCGGACAAGCCCTGTTCGGCGCCGGACAGCTGGCGCAGCGCCTCGCTGTTGGTCGGATCACCGGCGACCTCCTGCAGCTTGCCGGACGCCTGGTTGCGGGCCTGGATCACCGCCTCCAGGGTATCGCGCTCGTGGCTCATGTAGCGCTCCGCGACCTTCACCAGGTTGGGGATCAGGTCATACCGCCGCGTCAGCTGCACATCGATCTGTGCAAATGCGTTCTTGTAGCGATTGCGACCGGTCACCAGGCGGTTGTAGGTCCATACCGCCCACACCACGAGCAGCACCAGTATCCCGAGCAGCACCCATTCCATGACATCCCTCCCTCGCGACGCGCTGCCCCGAGTGTACGCAGGAACGCCCCGCCAGGCGAACACCGGCCACACGCATCCAGAGATGGCCCTCGCCGCTCCCGGGTTAGTATGCTGGGACCGGATTCGGCATCACGGGACTTGCATGAACCTCTCTACCCTTCTCGGTATTCTGGGCAGCCTGCTGGTATTCGGCAGCGTGATCGCCTTCTCCTCGCAGGACCTGCATGCGTTCCTGAACCTGCCGGGGCTGGGCATCGTGCTCGGCGGCACCATCGCCGCGACGCTGATGAGCTATCCGTTTCACGAGGTGGTGCGGGTATTCCGTGCCGGTGCCCACGCCATCAGCGACGAGCGCTACGACGTCACCCAGGACGTGGAAGAGATCGTCCAGGTCTCGCGCTACTGGTTCTCGCAGAACCTGCGGCGCATCAACGAACGCCTCGACCAGATCCGCAACCCGTTCCTGCGCACCGGGATCCAGCTGGTCATTGACGACACCCCGATGGACGATGTCTCGGACCTGCTGAACTGGCGCATGGCGCGCGTTCGCGCACGCGAACAGGCCGACGCGCAGATGTTCCGGACCATGGCGACCTACGCCCCCGCCTTCGGCATGCTCGGTACCCTGATCGGACTGATCAACCTGCTGCTGACGACCGAAAACGATGACTTTACGGTGATCGCGGTCAACCTGGGCATCGCGCTGATCACCACCTTCTACGGCATCCTGCTGGCCAATCTCCTGTTCCGACCGATCGCCATCAAGCTGGAGCGCCGCACCGAGGAGCGCGTCGTGCTGATGACCATGGTGCTGGAGGGCATCATGCTGATGCGCAAGGGCCGGTCGCCCGGCTATATCCGCGAGACCCTGCGCAGCTTCATGGAAAATCATCGCGACGAGATCCGCCAGGCACCGCCCAACGGCGAATTCGCCGACCCCGACGGCACCCCGACCGACCGGGACACCTGACATGCCCGGACAGACCTATCCCAGCAGCGGTCGCGAGGCGATGCAGGCCGAGATGGACGCGCACGCCGCGACCCGGCCGGACCAGGCGTTCACCTCCTCCTACCCCGGTGAGCGCCAGCGCGACGACGAGCACGCCTGGATCCTGACCTACCTCGACGTACTGACCCTGGTCATCGTGGTGTTCGTCATCATGCTCGCGTTCATGGAACCCCGCGACCTGCGGCCACACGCCGCCACCACCGACCCGATCCAGCTTGTTCACCCCGATTTCCCGGTCCTGGTGGAACCCCTGGCGGCACCGGGCCGGGAAGGTCACGAGGAGCACACGGCGGTGGCCCCGGACGCCGTTGACGAACCGACACCGGAGGACCAGGAGGTCACGGACCAGGCGCTCGCCGCCTACAAGGCACGCGCGCCCACCGGGGTCGAAGTCGTGGAGCAGCCCGGCCGGGTCGAACTGCGCATTCAGGACGACATCCTGTTCGCCATTGGCGCCGCCGAGCTGCAGGGCCCCGGCCAGCGACTACTCGACGAGCTGTACCCGCTGCTCGCGGAACACCCCGGTATCGTCACCGTCGAGGGACACACCGACAGCATCCCGATCGCTACCGAGCGCTTCCCCTCCAACTGGGAACTTTCCGCGGCCCGCGCCAGTGGCGTGGTGCGCTATCTGATCGGCCGCGGCCTGGACGCGTCCCAGCTCCGCGCGGTCGGCCTGGCCGATACCCGCCCGGTGGCCGAAAATGCCACCCCGGAAGGCCGCGCCGCCAACCGCCGCGTGTCACTGATGCTGGAAACCGATGCCCCGCCCGCGCCCTGATTGCCGCCGTTGAACGACGCGGCCCGAAGGCCGCGCGCCGG
>SKNJ01000173.1 GCA_007120575.1 Thioalkalivibrio sp. | reverse complement strand
GAGGTGGCGGTGGAGGCGTTTCTGGACGACCGCTTGCGTTTCAGTGATATCCCCTGGGTGATCGAAACCACCCTGGAGGCCCTGACGCCGGAACCGGCGGAAACCCTGGAACGGGTGCTTGACGCCGACCGGGCGGCCCGTGCTCGGGCTCGGGATGCGGTCGCCGAATGTCAGGGGCGGGTGGTGTCATGACGCTGCTGTGGAGTCTGCTGGCGTTCGCGGTGGCCATCGGGGTGCTGGTGACGGTGCACGAATACGGGCACTTCCTTGCCGCGCGGCTGATGGGTGTGAAGGTCCTGCGGTTCTCGGTGGGCTTCGGACGCCCGCTGTTGCGGCGGCGTTTCGGGCGTGACGGCACGGAATTCGTGGTGGCCGCGCTGCCGCTGGGTGGCTACGTGAAGATGCTCGACGAGCGCGAGGGCGCGGTGGCGCCGGATGAGCGGGCGCGCGCCTTCAATCGCAAGGGCCTCAGGGCGCGCACCTTCATCGTGTCCGCCGGGCCGCTGGCGAATTTCCTGTTCGCGATCGTGGCCTATGGCGTGATGTTCATGATCGGGGTCGGGGGGGTGCGCCCGGTGGTTGGCGAGGTCACGCCGGACACGCCGGCCGCGGTGGCCGGATTCGAACGGGGTGAGGAGATCGTGCGCATCGCTGGCCGCGAGGCGACCGACTGGGAACAGGTCAACCTGCGACTGCTGGATCACACGGTACGTGGCGATTCCATCGAGATATGGGTGCGCGACGAGGCCGGGCGCGAATGGCGCCGCGAACTGGATCTGGGAGATCGCCAGGCCCTGCTGGCCGAGGGCCAGTTCCTGCGCCGCGTCGGGTTGCAGCCGTATCGGCCCGAGCTGGTACCGCGCATTGGCGCGGTGGAGGGCGGGAGTCCGGCCGATCGGGCCGGCCTCGCGCCTGGCGACCGGGTCACGCGGGTGGACGGGGATCGGGTAGGGGACTGGTACGCACTGGTGCAGAGGATCCAGGCCAGCCCCGACCAGACGTTGCGGCTGGAGGTCGAGCGTGACGGACGTACCCTGCACCTCGAGGTGGTTCCGGCGAGCGTGAGCCGCAACGGGGACGCGGTCGGGAGGATTGGCGCGGGTGTGGACCCCGATCAGCCGGCAGCGCGCGAGATGGCGGTGGTGGTCCGGCAGGGACCCGGGCAGGCGCTGCTGTCGGGTTTCGGGCGCACCTGGGATGTCTCGGTACTCACGCTCGGGATCCTGTGGCGCATGGTGACCGGGGAGGCCTCGGTCAAAAACATCAGCGGACCGGTTACCATAGCCGAGTTTGCCGGGACCTCGGCGGTGATTGGAATCTCCGCGTTTCTCGGGTTCCTCGGCCTGGTCAGTATCTCGCTGGGGATTATCAACCTGCTGCCGATCCCGATGCTCGATGGCGGGCACCTGTTGTACTTTCTGGCCGAGGCGGTCAAGGGGAGCCCGGTGTCGGAGCGGACCCAGATCATCGGCCAGCAACTGGGCCTGCTGGCGATTGCCGGCCTGATGACGCTGGCCCTGTACAATGACTTCACACGTCTGTTCGGTTAACAGCCCTTCAACTTGGCGGAAAACATGGCGCGACGCAGTTTCAGAGCACTGACCCTGATTGGATTGCTGGGCCTGGCCGGCACGGTCTGGGGACAGGCCTACGAGATCGAGGACATCGAGATCGAAGGGCTGGAACGGATCACCGCCGGCACCGCGCTGAGCTACCTGCCCGTGCAGGTTGGCGATACCTTCGAGGATGGCCGCAGCCCGGAGCTGATTCGGGAACTGTTCCGGACCGGTTTCTTCGACGATATCGAGGTTGCGCGGCGCGGCGACGTGCTGGTGGTCATCGTGTCGGAGCGCCCGGCGATCAACGAGATCAGCTTCTCGGGCAATCGCGACATCCCGGACGAGGCCCTGAGCGACGCCCTGGAGTCGGTCGGGCTGCGCAGTGGCCGGGTGTTCAACCGGACCCTGCTGGATCGTATCGAGAACGAACTGCGCCAGCAGTATTTCTCGCGCGGGCGCTACAACGTTCAGATCGATGTGGAGATCGTGGAGCTGCCGCGCAATCGCGTGGATGTGGAGATCGCCGTGGTCGAGGGCCCGGTAGCGAAGATTCGCGAGGTCAATCTGGTTGGGAACGAGAGCTTCTCGACCCGCCAGCTCACCCGTCGCTTCGAGTCGGGCGTGCCGCGTTGGTGGGCATTCTTCAGCCGGCGCGACAACTATTCGCGCGAAAAGCTTTCGGGCGACCTGGAACGCCTGCGTTCACACTACCTGGACTCGGGATTCCTGGAATTCAACGTCGATTCCACCCAGGTCACCCTGACGCCGGACCGCGAAGACCTGTTCATCACGATCAACCTCGACGAGGGTGACCGGTTCGACGTCTCGGGGATCGAGATCGCCGGCGAGTTCGTGATCCCGCGCGAGGAGCTCGAGGCGCTGGTCGAGGTCGACATTGGGGGGCCGTTCTCGCGCAGCCAGATCACCGATTCCGCGGAGCGCATCACCGAGCGGCTGACCCGCGAGGGCTATGCGTTTGCCAACGTGAACCCGGTACCGGAGGTGGACGAGGAGTCGCGCCAGGTGACGATCACCTTCTTCGTTGATCCGGGGCCGCGGGTCTATGTGCGGCGGATTACCATCACCGGCAACGAAAACACCCAGGACCGCGTATATCGCCGCGAGCTGCGGCAGATGGAGAGTTCCTGGTACAACGGGGCGCTGGTGGAGCGGTCGCGCATCCGCGTCCAGCGCCTGCCATTCGTGCAGTCGGTCAATATCGAGACACAGCGTGTGCCGGGCACGGACGACGAGGTGGATCTGGAGATCTCCGTGACCGAGCAGCAGTCCGGCTCGCTGACGGTGGGCGCGGGCTATTCGCAGAACCAGGGGGTCCTGCTGACCGCGGGGTTGCAACAGGATAACTTCCTGGGCACCGGCAATCGCTTCTCGATCGACCTGAGTACCAGTCAGGTTAACCAGATCTTCCGGCTGAGCGTGTCGAACCCGCACTACACCCCCTCCGGGGCAAGTCGCGGCTTCTCGGTGTTTTACCGCAAGATCGATGCGGAGGAGGCGAATCTCTCGCGTTATTCGTCGAACCGTTACGGTTTTGACGTCACGTACGGTATTCCGCTGTCGGAGGTCGACCGCCTGCAGATTCGGCCCGGTTACGAAAACATCGAGATCGAAACCATCGACCGCGAGGGCGTGATCGGTACTCCGGAGGAGATCCTGGATGAGGTCGACGAGTACGGGAATTCCGCGAATCTCTACAAGCTCGAGACCAGCTACATTCACGACACCCGTGATAGCACCACCTTCGCGAGCCAGGGCCGGCGGCATCGGGTCGGACTTGAGGTCGCGATCCCGGGCAGTGACCGGGAGTTCTACAAGTTGACCTATTCCGGGGAAGAGCTGTTCCGGTTGTCGGACCGGTTTTCGTTCGGGATCTCCGGTGGCATCGCGTATGCCGATGCCTTCGGGAGTGGCGAGGATCTGCCGTTCTACGAGCGTCTGTTCGCGGGCGGGATCCGTTCGGTGCGTGGTTACGAGGACAATCGCCTGGGTGATCTGCGCGAGACTCGTGATGGTCGCGTGGCGACCCGCGACTCCAACGATGACCCCTATGGCGGACGCTTCCGGACCACCCTGTCGGGCGAGTTGTATTTCCCGATGCCGTTCGCGGCCGACAACGATGCGGTACGCATGAGTACTTTCGTGGATATGGGGAACGTGTTCAACGATCCGGGCGACTTTGACGCCTCGGAACTGCGCGGTTCGGCCGG
>SKNJ01000319.1 GCA_007120575.1 Thioalkalivibrio sp. | reverse complement strand
TCCGGTTCCGGACGGCGCTTGGTCACAGACTTCTTTTTGCGGGACGGGGTTTCCTCCATCACTTCATCCTCCTCCCCGGCTAGGTCTTCCTCATCCAGTTCAAGGAACATGGCCTCCAGTTCCTTGTAGGGCATAATGGTCAGGAGTTTGTCCAGGTCCGGTACACTGTCCAGGATGTCATCCTTGTAGCCCTTCTTGCGGTCCATGAAGTCAATCCGGCTGGCTTCCGCAAATGGCTGGCTTTTGCCTATGGTTTTGGAGTCCCATCTGACCTTCAGGGTCTTGCCTTCCTCCAAGTCCGGAAATACAGCATTGTCCTCATCCTCCTCCAGTTCCTCATTGAGGAGATTCTGGAACAGATGCTGGCTGATATCCATGATGTGGGGCTTGGCTTCATGGTCCTTGGAAGTCAGGGGCACTACCACATACAAGTTCCGGTGGGAAGCACGCAGGGAGTCTGTCTCATCCTTGTCTGCTCCCTCCTTCATCCTCTTTTCCCGGTACTCACAGATTGGACAGCGCTTCCCAATGGACCGGGGGCAGACCACGGAGGTGCTTTCAGCCCCAATGTTCCGGTGGATGCGGAAGGGGCGCTTGTACCAGAGTTCTCCCGGGACCGCAATCAGTTCATCTTCATACCGGTCCGGGTGTTCCTCTGAACTCACTATGTACGGCAGAAAGTCCAGCTTGGTGCGACTACCGGGGGCCGGGGAGAACACGCTGACGTTCTGGGGCAGCTGTAGGTAGCCATAACTGCTCCGGGCGGACTTTTGCCGTTCCGTATCCCGGCGCACCTTTGACTTGAAATTGCCTCTTTTCTTATTTCGTTTTTTCGCCATTTTCGTATTGGTTTTGTGAATCGTTCTTGTTTGGGGGTTCTACATTCTTGCGCAGGGCCAGAATCATCCCGGACATTAGGAGGTAGCCGAAAATGAAGGCCAAGAACGGCGACATCAACAGGCCCAGGATGACTAGGGCCACCAGTATCATTAACAGTATTTCCATCAGGTCTTCCGTCTGGCTATTTTGACTTTTTGGTTGGACTCCTTCTGTCGTTGCTTCTGCTCCCATTCCTTGGACAGGTCCCGGGGGACCTTTGGCCCGGCAAAGTATTGCTGACCGTGGAGCCGCACCAGGTTCTCTAGTGCGTCCCGTTTCCCATCAAGGGCACGGACGGCTGCCTGAGCCATATTGAATTCATATTGGGCCTCCCGGAACTTGTCCTGGGCCTCCCGGAACTCTTTATGAATGAGGATGGCACTAGCAATAGCAGATTCAGTCACCTTGTCCAGTCCAAACTTCTCTGGGTCAGTACGTATGGATTGGTCAAGGGAGGCCCTGGCCACGTCCAGGTTCTCTTTGGCCCACTCCATATGCTTCCGGGCTTCCGCAGCTAGCCGGGCATAACGCATCATCAGCCGGGGCTGTTCCAGCCATTCAACGTCCAGGGCATCCTGGTCTATGGTGGTGTCTTGTTCGTAGTTCATTTGGTTGGGTTATCGGGTTCTGATTTCAATGAGTTCCCGTATCAGCTGACGTTCCTCCAAGGTAGCCGGACGGCCCAGCTGGTCTAGGATAGTTGGAAGGTTTTCATATTTCAAGATGGTCTGAAATACAACCTTGATTTCTTCATGGGTCATGGCTATTGATTTTGGGTGACGGAGTAACAGGCATACACCAATCCCGGAAACCCGGAATTGTAGAAGGGTTCAATGAACTCCTCCAGGATGAGGGCCGACTGGAAGTCATTCTTGTTGAGAAGGACGGCCTGCGCATAGCCCAGGACATGCCGGCGTATTGATTCCGGGTCCTGGTCCTTCAGTCCCCGCAACAGCCGGGCAACCTCCTTCCAGGGGGCCTTCTTGAGGAGTGCCCGGCAAAGTTCTATGGACTCATTCTGCTCCTCCGCAGATTGCCGGGCCGTCCGCAGCCGCTTGTCTTCCGGGACCCGCAACACCTGGTCCAGTATCTGTAGGGCAGCCCGGGGGTGTCCCAGACTATCCTGAATAATTTGACGCATGACGGTCTTTGTGAGGGTCTGGCCTTCTGATTTGGTCACCCGCAGGAGTAGTTTTTTCATGGCCACATCCGTCAGGGGCCGCATCTCAAAAGTGGTGCACCGGTCCCGGACCGTTGGGAGGAGTTTGTGGGGGTCTGTGGTACACAGGACAAAGTAGACGTGACTGGGGGTGTCCTCCAGTATCTTGAGCAGGGCACTCTGGGCATCATTAGTCAGCCGGTGACACTCATCTAGTATCCACATGCGCCGGTCCCCCTTCAGGGGTTGGTACTGGCTCTGCCGGCGTATCTCCCGCACACTGTCTATGCCCCGGAAGTCAGCTGTGTCTAGTTCCTGAATGTCCTGGTCAGATACCCCCAGCCGTCCCGCAAGGATACGGGCCACGGTGGTCTTGCCGCAGCCCTTGGGACCGGTCAGGAGGAATGAATGGGGACAGGATGCCGGGTCAGCCGTCATATCAGCTAGGGCCGCAGTGACGCTCTGGTTGCCTAGTAGTTGTTCCAGCTCATTGGGCCGGTATTTCAAGTACAGGTTCATTGGATGGGCTTGTAATGGTTTGGGGTTTGGGGGCCGGGGGTCCTTCCGGCCTGTCTTATTATACAATTTGAAACTTTTCTATTTTCGCGCATCTCGCACATAGCTTCCCATTTCCTGCCATGAGCCGTCCACGGGAGATACTTCCATGTCAACGGTGAGGGGTACAACTATCCAGGGCCATTCCTCCGGGACTTGCTGGGTCATCACGTCCAGTAGCAATTCCCCCACCTCATCTAGTTCCGGAGGCCATACGTCAAGTATCATTTCATCATGTATCTGACCAATCAGCCGGGTCTTGAATTTCCGGGCACGCAGTTCCCGGTCTGCTAGCACAAAGGCCTTCAGCAAACAATGGAAGGCAGCCCCCTGTATTGGGTAGTTGGTGACGTCATTGTAAGCCATAAGGCCCCCGCACCGGAATCCCGTCAGCAGTTCCACGTATCCGGTCCGTTGGTACTGCTCCCATGTCTTCTCCTTCCACCGGGCATAGACCCGGAAACGTCGCCCCCAGAAGTCCTTCTCAATCCTCTGGACATGGTCCGCAAATTGCTCTAGGGACTTATGCCCCTGGCCCAGTAGGTGGTCAGACAGGGAGCCATCCCCCAGGGGGATTCCCTGCCCGGGCTTCCACCGTCCGTCCGGCAGCTTGCCCCAGTTACAGGCCATACTGATTGCGCAGTTCCGGTAGTAATCGCCGTAAAATTGAGGGAACACAAAACCATTCTTGGCCGCAGACCGGAGAACCTTATGGCCGGTGATTGAGGGGTCATAGGTTTTCAATTCATAGACCTGCTGGGCCATGTCCCGGTGCATATCTGATTTGGGGTCCTTGATGTACTTCATCATGGTGGGGTCCTGGTGGTAGCAGGCTGACACGCATACCTCAATCCCGGAGTAGTCCACGGCCATCAGCTGGTAGCCCTTTGATGGGAACAGAGCCTGCCGACAAATCCGTTTTGCCTCCTCATCCCTCTTGGGTATGTTCTGGAAGTTGGGACGGTCAGAGGAGGAGCGATATGTCCGGGCTATGTGGAGGTTGAAATTGGGGTGGACCCGTCCCCCGACCTGCTCCTTGAGGAAGCCCTTGAGGTAGGTGTCCCGGATTTTCTTGAGGCCCCGGAGGCGAAGCAGGTCATTGAGTTCTGGGATGTTCAATTGTAGGAGGGCTTCCTCATCAGTAGACCCCTGCCCGGTGACGGTGGTTTTGATGGGCTTCAGCTTCTTGCGTTTGTATAGGAAGTTCCCCAGCTGGGCATTGGAATTGATGTTGGGGGTCCTGCCTCCTAGAGTCTTGAACCAATGGCGATAGAATTTGGTATGGTGGAAGGCCTGTTCCAGTGCTTTTATCTCCCGGGTCAGGCGCTCCGTTTCTGCGTGACAATATTTCAGGTCCAGACGGATTCCCCGTTGTTCTGCCCGGCCCAGGGCCAACACTCCGTCATGGAGTAACTTGTAAGCAGCTTTGGATTGAGGGTGTGGTTGATACATAGGTCAAAAGGGTAAAAAATCCCAGCCCAGGCGTTCCATCTGCCGCAGGGCTAGCCGGTACTCATACACGGCATCCAGCCCCACGTACCGGAGAACCTTGTCCGGACCACTAGGTTGTTTCAATAGTTTGTCGATTCGGTTGGGTGCATTGCCTCCCTCCGGGGCGTTTGGGGCCGACCGCAGGTACTGGTCCACGTCACTAGAATAGTCCACCACCCCGAAGTTCACATAGGTCTGGAACTTGAGCCCGGATATGCCTGGACGGTTGTCCAGTAGGTGTGCGGCCAGCATGGAGTCCCATTCCCACCCCCGGACTTGAACCTTGAGGATGTTGTAGGACCAGGCATGTTCAAACTTAATGTTGTGGGCCATCTTGGCCACCTCCCGGTTCTTCAGCCACCTGCGCAGGGGCGCTCTTCCGGCTTTGGTCCGGGGCATAAGGAAGGCCCAACAATGGTCAGGCCGGGAAGCTATGGCCGCAGCCCGGATACGATGCCCCGGGGCATGGGGCTTGATGGCTGTGGTTTCGTAGTCAAAAGACATCAGGCCGGAACTTCCCGCAACGGAGTCTAGGAATGAGAGGTCATCCACAATTTCAATCTCCGGTTCTGCGGACCGGGGCCAGGGTTCCTTCACCTTCTCTAGAGCACGGTCAAGGTCCCCTTCCCACAGGGTCATAAGTTCCCGGCGCTGCCCAGAGCGCTCCAGGTAGCTAGGGTGGTATGTAGGACACACCCATGCCTTGAGGTCCTGGTCCGGGATGGTCCACCCACGCCACTTGGCTAGGTTATCAGACCGGCTGCCGGACCAGCGGTGCCCAATCCCACTTTCAACCGCAGCTGACCCCAATAGGATAATCACCCGGGGTTGGTATTGTTGGAGGGCCTTCCAGGTGCGGACGGACCGGCAGTGATTGATTTCCTCTGGTGTGGGGGTCCGGTTGTCCGGGGGCCGGCAGTTGACGGCATTCAAGGTGATGCAATCCCGGAAGAGGTCCACCCCGTATTTGCGCAGGGTCCGTTGTAGCAACCGTCCGGCTTTGCCCTGCCAGGGGCGCCCCCGTTCATCCTCCACTTGTCCGGGGGCTTCCCCAACGCAGGCTATTCCTTTTTTGAATTCCCCATAGGGTTTCATCCGGGGAGATTCACAATGCCGGTACAGGCCGCAGCCGGCACAGGTATACACCCGGCCCCCGGCCCCGGCATTGATTGATTCTGTTTGTTTACGGGTGAAAAAACCTTCCATCACTTATCGGGGTTTCGCAGGTAATAAAAATCACCCACCCGGACAGACAAGGCCCGGCCACGCCGGTCGAAGCTGACTTGGGGCTTACAATGCGTGAACTCCCGGAGGTCATTCAGACACCCTAGCAAGCACCGGGCACGGGTGGCCATCTCCTCCTGTAGGTCCAGCCGGGGGGTTTCCTCCATCAGAGGTTCCGTGGAGGCTTTCCAGCTGGGCTTCCAACCGGGCTTCTTCATCTCCTCAATCATCTTGCCCATTGAGGTGTTGCGGTCTATTATGCGACCATCAGGCCACATGACTATGGCCTCCGCATTGTCCGGGCGCCGGGGTATGAACCGGCATCCGGGCCAGCGTTGCTTCACATACTTCTCAGCCTCACTAGCCTTCATTTGATAGGTTTGTCCAGACATATTGGTTGGGTTTGGGGTTTTGGGGTCAGACGGCTTTGAGCACTGCTACATACTCCCATCCCTCCCCTTCAAATTTGATTTTCCTTTCACCCAGAGTACACTGGTCAGATTTGGAAAGGATGTTTTTGAGCAGTACCGGGGCCACCCAGAATGATACCGGCTTCCCGGCATACTTTATCTTGGCCGGTTCCTTGAACCAACCATACTCATTGCGGGCTTTCACCGTCAGGCGGTTGTCCTTCAATTCCACCTCCATGACCTCTTCAAATTCATTGGTACTGGTTGCGGTGAAGACCCGGACCCTGTCCAATATCTCATTCATGGTTTTGGGAAAGGTTATGCCCTCCCCGTCCACTTGGAAATGACCGTCAGTGTTGGGGTATTCATCCTCAAGGGTCCGGCAGCTTATCTGGGTGCCGTCCGCATTCTTGAAGTGGAGCCAGCCATCTGTGCGGGCTACTAGGGAAGGATTGATGCGCAGGGCCTCCCGGGCATTCCCTGCCGGCAGCAGGCAGTCCGCAAACGGGAAGCCTTCCGCATACAGGCGAATTATCTGGAACCCATCAGAGGCCTCTGCCATGGTTTCCGTCAGGTGGATACAGTTGAGGATAGGGCGCTGGGTATCCCGGCTGGAGGAGTCCTTGACAAAGCTGATGCCGTCCACAATTTCCTCCGGGAGGGTTTCCCAATCCTTTTCCTCAGAAATTTCATCCAGGGGCAGGACCACCTCCTGCTGGAGGGTCAGACCGGCCCGGGAGTTCCCGCACTTGAGCTGTACTTCCCGGTCAGTGGCTTTGATTTCCACTTCATCCTTCTTGGTGCGCCGCAGGAACTCATACAACTCCTTGGAGTGGATTGCCCCGGTCAATTTGAGGCCCTTGACCGGGTGACTGATGCTGATTGAATTATTGTAGGTCACCACCCGGTCCTCCAGGAACGCAAAGGAGGTAGACTGTTCAATGAGTTCTGTGTTGGCCAGCCCGGGCTTTACTATTTCCAGGGCTTTGGTGAGTTCTGTTCTGTCGATTTTCATGATTTGTGTTGGTTAGGGGCTTCAGTTTTTTTCAGGACCATCCCATATTCATTGACTCCCTTTGATATGGTTATGTCCGGGTGAGGTTTTTGTCGTTTACGCAATCGGTTGTACTTGAACGGTGTATAGTCTACATAATGGTGCCAACGGTTGAATCTCCAGCATACTCTGGCGACGTCCGGGTGCATCCGTTCTAACATTTCAGACTTCGGGAAGGTCCCTTCCTTTGAATAGAACTCCTGCGTGTTCCCCCCTTGTACGGTCTGGGTGGTTAGCTTCTTTTGAAGGAGCGCATTGAACTGGACGGTGCACCAGCCAGCCTTGAGCATCCGGAGGGACAAATCCGTGTCCTCATTGTACCGGCCCCGCCACCGGAAGGGGACATCATTGCGAATCAGGTTACAGGAGTAAATGCGGGTGTTGGTTATGAAGGGGGGCACCTTCTCCCTCCGGGGTATGAACATCTCATAATTAGGACCGGCCATGGCGATGTTATCATACCGCAGGCAGAACTCCTCCATCACCCTCCAAAACACCGGGGAGTGTACCTGGACTTTCAAGTTGCGGTTCAGCCGGTAGAAGTAGGCAATGTTGTCATCCATCACCCAGTGCCAGTCATACCCCTCAGACATGGCCACGTCCCATACAAAGTTCCGGGCAGGTCCGGGGCCTACGCTTTTGGAGAATCCCAAATCATCATAGGTGTCATAATCCTTCTGATACTGCTTGTCCAGCACCAGGATTTTCTTCTTGTCTATGTACTGGGCATACTTTGAATATTCCTGGTCTTCCACCACAATTCGGTAGGGGGTCCCCTGGAGTTCAAGGAAACGGCTGGTGTGCCTTTGTTTCCACCGTCCTTTGGATACTATGAACAACGGGAACAGAGGCAACGGAGGCTTATTCGGTTTCATATCGGTATCTCTTCAGGTTGGCCCGTTTCTGAGGGGGGTAATACAAGTATCGGTTCCGGGGCTTGATGTCTATGCCTAGCAGCTGGGCAAAGGTTTTGACATCTTCCTCATTACGGAAATGAATGACAATACTCCGGTGAGGGCTTTGGTCTTCTGAGACAAATTCCGGCATCCCTTCCCATGCCTTTTTCCACCACAGGAACTCATCCAAATCCTCAAAGAGTGAATCAGGTTCCGGCTTCTTGGGGAAGGTTTCCGGGAACCTGCCCCGGGTCATCTTTTTCTTTTCCATGTGAACACCATTCTTTTCGTAATAGGGTTGAGCTTGTCCTTGAAGGCTTCCAGACCGGCCTGGCCCAGGGTCCCCCCGTCATTAACCACAAAGCTGGGGAACTCCCTTGCCTGCTGGGCATAGAACAATACCCTCATAAATTCATCCACAAACGGTTCCCCGTCCCGGTGTAGACAAAACCGGTAGTTGACGTGGTTGCGGCTGTAGTCCCAGATGTTCACCCCTACCAGTCGACCCTTCTCATACAAACCCCACCGGGACACCCCGGACCCGGGGGGAGCCGGTTCTGCTAGGTAGTTCACAATAATGTCCGGGTCATTAACCGTATTTTGTCGTTTCAACATCCATTCTGCCAGCAGGTCGAACGTTTGGTAGTCTACCTGGGGCAAGGTACAGTAGATGTATTCAGGATTGCGTCGTGGCCATTTCCGGCAGTTCTTCCGGAAGGTGGCCCACTTCTTGCCCTTCATGTCTAGGAAGGCCTGTGGGTCGTACAGGTACTCCCAATCAAGGAACTCCCGTGTCCAGCCGTCCTTCTCAGACAGCCATGCGGGATTCACCCGGCAATCACTCCACACGGAGTCTACCGGGGGATTGGGGTCAGCCCGGAGGTCATAAGGGACCGGAGGGGCTATACACCATCCGTCAGCTTCAGCCCACATCCACCAGTCCCGGTCCACCACCACTGCCTTGGCCCGGGCTAGGTATGCCGGGCTCATGTAGAAATTAGCGGTCAGTCCGCTTTGTTTCCACAGGTTCGTCAGGGTCGAATAGTCCTTTTCCATAGTCTATGTTGGATTTTTTGGGCCCACAACCCTTCTTGCCGCCAGGGGAATTGGCCTGTTGTTTGAGTGTTTCAATGAGGCGCTTGCTTACGCCGCCGGATTTTCTGCTCTTTCCGCCCATAATCTGATTGTTTTATGTTGATGATTTCATCGTAGATACAGCATGATACAAAGGCTCGCATTGGGGTCAGGGACTTGGCCTGATTGCGCACCATTACCACAGAGGCTTCCGTGCCCTTCGGGTAGAAATGGAAGTACAGGTCAGACTGGAACGCAAACAGTGCCTGGAAGTCCGGGGTGCGCATAGCTAGGGGCTCAATGTCCCAGGGGAGGGGCTTGGCATCTAGGGCACCCGGGTCCTGTTGGACCTTGATGATGGCCCCGGAGTAGATGTTGCGTTGCGTCAGGGTGATAGGCTCCCCAGCCTTCCCTGTTATCTCCAAATGGCTGAGGTTGTCATCCAGTAGTTCAAGGACTCCTCTGGGGAGATGGACAGTGTGGGTTTCCGCATCCTTGAGCAACCCCACATAGTCCGCATACACTCTGGATATATCCTCAGGGGTATGGTCCGGCACTTTACAGCTTTTCTGACGTTTGTAACCGCTTTTTTCAGACACAAATACCACTTGGCCTTCCTCCTCAAAAAACTGGTTGCTGTCATAGTCATTAGCCCGGAAGGAAACGGGGTGCGGGAACGGGGGGTCAGCCTCCTTGAGCCGGAAGCGAATCAGAACGGTGTGGTCATAGTTCATCACGTACACGGACCGGTCAACCACAAATACGGTATTGCGCAGGCCCCCACTCTGGTCTAGGGCTACTGCGGTTGAGAACAGAGCCTCAACCTGCTTGCGGACGTTTGTTGTTTTGGATTTTTTCATTCGTCTGAAATTAGGGTTTTGAGTAGTTGTTCACGGTAGTCTTCCTGGACAGGGTCATACGTCCAAATCAGTCCATTTTCATCATACCCCCGGGGGGTCAGTCCTTTGGCCCAGCGATGGCTGTAAGCTACATTGCCCTGGAGGTTCCATAGGGCATGTACCTCCTGTCGCAATTCATTGCTGAGGAAGCCTCCCTTGACGTCCACCCAGTCCGAGAACTCCTGCCAAGTTACGGCAGCCGGGGAACGTTCCTGAATATACCGGGCAGCCATGACTGTACAGCCATAGTTCCACCGGTCACCGAACATGTCCCCCACCTCACAGCAAATGGACTGGTCATTGTCCGGGACGTTCCCCATGTCAAAGGTGCTGCAGGAGAATCCCCGGTCACGGAACAGTTCCATGAACTTGCCCAGCAGGAGGCTCCCCAGGGGCTGGCTATCGCAACCAGCTAGGAACAGCCGGTCAAAATCATATCCGGCATTGATGAAGCCCTGTCGGATACCGGGATTGTATGCGGTGTAGGAGTAGGTGTCAAAGGTGATATGCCGCACCCCGGTATCCCAGAGGTCATCAAGGTAGCGTTCCACATCCTCCCTCCGGTCCGTCAGCAAGAACAAATAGGGTTCAATCCGGGCTACCACCCGGACCCCGGCCTGTACCAGGTTCCGCATAGCCTCCATGCGCTTCTTGTAGCTGGGTGCGCCGGGTTCTATTTTCTGGAGAACTTCCTCATCACTGGTTATCAGAGTCAGGTGGATAGCTGTACCAGCCTTGTTCTCAGCTAGGGCCTTCAGATAGGATTCTGTCCCCACCAGGTCTGACTTGGTGTTTAGCATCACAGGGTATTCAATGTCTGATAGGTGCTGGAGCATGGCCAGGCTGATTCCGTCCTTGGCCTCATTTTTCAAAAAATCCTCAAAACGGATTCCCATGCGCAGGGGTATCTCTAGGGCATAGGCCTTGTTGATTCCTGAGAGTTCCTTCTGCCGTTCAAACGGGAGTGCCCGCAGCTTGTCCATCTTGGCCATCTCCTGTTTGTAATACTCCGGGTTACAATGTCGGAATCCCATTGTCTTGGAGTTATCAAAGAAGGCTGTATACAAACTAGCCCGGAACGCATTTGCGTAACAGTACGTGCACTTGAAAGGACATATCAGCCCGTCCCAAACATCCATGTTGAAGGGCATGGGGCAGGCCGGGGCACGCAGGGCTATCTCAAGGAAGGAATTCAGCTGTTGAGCATTGAGGAGCCGTTCCTGCCGTTTCCATTGATTCTCCTTCAGGTTGAATTGCTGGTAGTTGCGTTTGCGTCCTTTTTCCCGGACGGCATCCACCTTGCGTTCCTGTACTAGGAGTTTGGTGTGACGGGGGACAATCTTGATGACGGCTTCCCGCACATCCCAGTAGGTCATTTTTTCACTTTTCGTCATACATCACGTTGTTTGGAGGTTATGGAGTCACCGACCAATGTTCCAGAACAGGATTGGGTGCGGCACGTTGCTTATGTTTTCAGTCAGCCATTGCCAGGCCTTCCGGTCATAATAAGGATGGCAGGGGAATGGACAGGGGGCAGTGCTTTTGTCCGTGTACTCCCATCCGGGGTCTACTATTGTGAATTGGGTTTTGGGGGAGAATATCCCGTCAGGGAACACCTTTGCCTTCCGGGCTATCAGGGTCAGCTTCCTCCGGGCGTCCCCGGTACGTCCCATGATGCCATAGACCACGGCCCCGGGGAGGGGGGATTGCTCCAAGCCCTTCCAGACCCCGGCTGCTATGGTACCACTGCCCACGTTGACCACCACACTCAGGGGGTCCGTGAACTTGAGGTGGGCTAGGGTCCGGACCATTTCCTGAGCAGTGGCCTCAATGCTTTCCTCAAAAGGGAGTCCCAGAGGAAGCAGGACCGCATCAGGTCCGTATCTTTGGGCCAGGAGCCTTTTGCTGATGTTCCAGTTCACCCGGGCCATGCCGGCTTGAATAGGCTCTATGCCGGCATTGTACTTCCTCCACTGGCGCCGGTGGTGTTGGAGCAGCTTCAGGGGGTCCTTGTACTGGGGGTCAAATATCACGGCTTTCATCCCAAGTTCCTTACAGGCCCAGGCCACCCCCCAGCCAGCCATACTGATGGAGGTTTCCGTGTAACCAACGGTGGTCACTCCCCGGTCCCGGAGTCCCCCCAAGTGTCGCATTATCCCCCGTATCTTGCTGAATGGCGGTGCTCCTTTCGGGGCACACCGGTCTTCCCGTTTCACCAGCACAGGGATTCCCTGCTCATGGTACTCTTCAACGGGGGTGTTATCTATGAGAGTGTGGGTCATTGTATGTCATTCAAATTGTAAAAATCCT
This sequence comes from Thioalkalivibrio sp., assembly GCA_007120575.1. Lineage (GTDB taxonomy): Bacteria > Pseudomonadota > Gammaproteobacteria > Ectothiorhodospirales > Ectothiorhodospiraceae > Thioalkalivibrio. The sequence goes on along the minus strand of SKNJ01000319.1, from coordinate 1,489 downwards.
TACAACTGCCCAGCACTATGGAACACCCTGTTTCACGGTCCCCGGTTCCGTCCCAAGATTCATCCAGCACCTCTTGTAGGGTCAGGCCTTCCTGTCTGAGTTTTTTGAAAAAATGAGTGTTGAAGGTACAGGGGTTGGGGACATCTACCCCGCAACAAGTGTTGGCCCGTTCCTTCCAGTCCCAGCCGGTGTTTACAAAGTCCGGGCACCCTAGTATCACATCATGGGCCTTTGCTATCTCTAGCAGTTCAGCCAATATCTTTTTCCACTGCTCATCTTGGTTATGGTACCAGATTTTCTCAATGTCTACTCCCGGGAGATTCACCAGCCGTTTGGCTACATAGGCATTGAAATGAAAATTGTACGTGTTGTACCGGTTAATGCCGTATGCTTTGAGCAGTTTGATGGTGGTGGCGAAGTCCTGCGGGGTATGGAATCCGGGAATGAAGGGCTCACCATTCACTCCTCCGGGGACCCCCTGTTGCCGGAAGTGAGCCAGGTGCTTCATCCGGTCTTCCGGCATAGTGGTCCGTTTGCGTTCAAACAGTTCCCAGTCCTTCTCCAGCCCGGGGGAGATGACCGGCATGAGGGTCAGGAGGGAGCGCCGGTGTGCTCGGAGCAGGTGGACTTCATACTCAAGGAACATGTGGGTGAACCGGGTCTGTATCACAAACGTCCACCGGTGCTTTATCAGCAGTTGAATTATTTTCCGGGCCATCCGGTGTTCCCTTTCCGCATCCTGGAAGGGGTCTGTTTTGTTACCTAGCCGGATTGTTTTTTTCTGAGACAGGGCCCAGGCCAGGGGGGTTTTGGGGTTCTTGTTTTTGGGACCGGCAGTGAGCTTCTTGTCTAGGGCTTCAAGGTCAGCCGGTTTCAGGTCCTGTCCCCAAGTATGGTTCAGGTGCCTCATGTAGCAATGGTGACAGTCCGTCAGACAGTTTCCATAGGCATCAATAGACAATGAGAGGGGACAATACAGACTATCCCCCCTCATTGTTACGCTGTTTTTGAGAAGTTTCATGGGCTCACTCCTCCGGAACGCTCACACCAAAGTGCCGGAGGGTCTTGACCACGTACCGGGCCATGGTGCGGGCTTCAGCCACGTTGTCCGCACTGGGTCCTTTTTTCTCAATGTAGATGTTGTTGGAAATGGCCACCAGGTCTTTGAAGTCCTTGACCTTGTCAGTCTTGATTGCGTCACAGACACTGTCAATACGGGAATATCCGTTGGCAGCAGGCTTCTTGTCGGCCTTCGCTTTGGGGGCAGGGGCTTCCTTCTTGGGGGCCTCCTTCTTGGGGGCTTCCTTCTTGGGGGCCTCCTTCTTGGGGGCTTCCTTCTTGGGGGCCTCCTTCTTGGGGGCCTCCTTCTTGGGGGCAGCTTCCGGTTCCTTCTTGCCGTTGGCCTTCTCCAGCTGGGCTTTCATGGCAGCCTTGAGGCTGGACACGGTGGTGTACTTGGACATCTTCTTGCGCAGAGGTTCAAATGCCG
>SKNJ01000244.1 GCA_007120575.1 Thioalkalivibrio sp. | reverse complement strand
GGCGCGAATCCGGCTTTCCTCTGAAATCCCGGCGAATGTCTGATCCGGCAGGGCTTCGACAAGGTCTCTTGTCTTGAAGGGTGCATCGCCGGTGTGCGACATGCTCCAGACATGGAGAGCCGTGAGTGCCGCGCTACGCCGATCGATCTTGTCTGTCGCCGGCTCACTGTCCCCGGAGATCGCCACCCGGTTCGACACCTCGACCGCTCGAACGGTCGTCCGCGGATCTCCATCCTCGTCGATGCCGATGACAACCGGCTCTGTCTTGAAGCGCACTGAGTCCGCCTGCTGCATTGTTCGCTGCTTGACCTGCACCGCTTGAATCGTGCCGTCCTTCTGCGGCAGCAGGCAGATTTCTGTGTCGACCGCCCCGCGCAGCGCAGAGCTTCCACGCCCACCGCGGTCTGTGTCTTTGCCTGTGTGATGAACGAGCATGCAGTGAACGTTCAGCGTGCGGGCGATGCGTTCCGTCGATTCGGCAACGGCGGTCATTGCCGTTGAACAGTTCTCGTCGGTACTGCCGATCGAGCGTGCGAGCGTGTCGAAGACCACGAGCACGATCTGTTCCCCATATTCTGCTGCGCAGGCTTTGAGTTCAGTGATGAAGTGCGTCACGGCATGCGAGTCGGACAGATCAACACCGGACATGCGCACGAGATACGGGACCGAGTCGTCCCCGAAATTGTATGCGTTCATTCGGTCGAGGATCGACTCGGGCGCCTCGGCTCCGACATGAATCACGATGCCGCGCTGCACTTTGGCGCCGAAGAACCGGTTTCCGCTGATGATCGCGCTGCCAAGGTGGCCGACAAGCGCCGACTTGCCGCAATTCGATGGTCCGAAAAGAACCGATGTCTCGCACCGGCGAAACCAGTGCTTCACGCAGTAGTTCCAGCTGATCAGCGGCTTGTGATGCCGGGCATCGCTGTAGCGTTCGCTCCAGGTCGCACCGAACGGGGCGGTTTGGATGGTCATGATGGGTCCTTTCTGCTCGACGGCGGACTGTCCGCCGACGGGACAGAGGAGTTGGGTCCACGTATCCGCGGCGCAAAATCTCACGGACAAGATTTTTTCGGAACATGCGACTGCCGGACAGACGGACATCCCCCTTTAGGGGGGTCCGTCTGTCCGGCAGTCGCCCCGTCGATCAATTTTTTTGTCACCACGCCATTGAACCCATCTGTTTTTCATCATCATCGAGAACGGGAGGAAATGTTGACAAACAATGAGTTGGACATGCTGTCTCTTGCCGAGGCAGCGCGAATGCTTGCTGTCTCGACGCGAACGCTGCGACGCCGGATCGCCCGCGGTGATCTGCGCGCATGCCGCTTCGTTGCGACAACAGTGATAGCGCGCGCAGAGCTTCACGCAGCCTTCGGCATCCCGGCCTCAACGAGCACAGGACCGCTCCTGAACATCCACGAAGTCTCCGCACGCCTCGATTGTGCGCCGGATGTCGTGCGAGAACTGAGCGCCGCAGGCGAGCTTCGAATGCTTGAGATCGGCGCGTCGAAGCGTTGGCATCCAGATGATGTCGACGCGTTGGCTCAGCGGGGAGGTCCCCATGCCGAAGGAAAATGAGACCAGGCGCAGTGCGTGCAAGCCGCACTGCTCCGAGGCGGCAGATGAAAGGGAGCGGGACACGTCCGGCGGCATGCTGGCGCAGATCCTGCCGCGCTACTACGAAACGGATGAACTCGCACGGCATTTTCGGCGGGATCCCCACACCATTCGAGACTGGATCCGGTTCGGCTGCCCAACGCCGCATGGACGCGTGAAGCTGCCCGCCGTCAAGCTCGGAAAGAAATGGGTCGTTCGCGAAGACGCGCTTGCGCTTTTCGAGCATCGAGTCCGGCCGGTTTTCGGGCGGCCGGAGCTCGATCTCGAGTGAGCCGCATCAACAACACATGGTGCGAAGATGACCCTGAAAGAACAATTGGAGAACTACCTCCATGAAACCGGAGAGTCAAAGCGCGCGCTCTCGCTACGCGCAGGGTTGAGCGCGAAGACCGTCAGCAACATTCTTAATCTCCGGGGACTGAAGCCGAGCCGCGCGACCGTCGAGCGTCTGTCAGCCGTCACCGGGCTCGACCTCTCGACAGATGAGAAAGAGCCGGCGGAGACATACGCTGGGTTGTTACAACGTCTCGAGGCATCGGGTGACCCGGCCGCGCGGCGCAGGGCAAAGCGGCTCCGCTGGCTCGTCAGAAACGCTGAATGGGTGCCGCAGACACGGTATGTGAGCAGAAGCGAAATCACCGCGTACTTCGCAAGCATTACACCGGCGGCTGTTGGGCTGTCGGCTCCAAGCCTCGCGACGTACAAGAGCGACATTCTTGCCGCGCTCGAATGTGGCCATATCCGCCGACGCCGGCGCGACGTACGCGATATCGGCGGCGTTCACGCAAAGCTGCATGCGGCGATAAAGGAAAGCGGTCTCAGCCGGGAGTTCAAGCTCTTGTCTGGGACATTCTGCGTTTACCTGCACGACGAGCAGTTCGCACCGGGAGATGTGACTGTGGAGGTGCTGCAGCGCTACTATGCACACCGCCTCGCAGAGAGCGCCAAGCCCGAAGCGGCATGCAGAAAGCATGTGAAACGCGTGGCCAATCTCTTTTCGCGGATGTCCGAGGACCCGGCTTTTCGAAGCTTCGGCATAAGACCCGTTGCGCACCCATTCAGTGATGGCCGCGACAAGTTCGATGTGCCGGATACTGCCATCGCGCCGCTGATGGAGGAGTGGGATACGCGCGTCGTTCCCTGGGCGCTCGGCGAAGCATCGCGCGATGGACAAAGCCGTGCGGAATTCATCGCGATGCTCGACGCCGCCGAGCCTGCGCATGAGTCGAACTCGAAGATTGCGAAACTGCGTAACCTGCGCCGGGCGCGCGGATCGCAGCAGGAGCCGACGTCGCCGCGCAATCAGCGCGCTGAGGCCTTGCTCAGCAAGCACGGTTTCCTGACGCCGAAGTATCGCTGGTCTGTTCGAACAGCGGCGAACCGACGTGCTCAAGTGCAGGCGATTGCCAAAGCGCTCTATGCGACAAGTGATGTGGCAATCGAAACGCTCGAAGAGTTGACAGACCCGGAGGTGCTCGAACATGCGACCGAAGCCTTGCGGGACGCGAATGCGGGCAAGGATTACGATTCCGAATACGTATCGTCGGTCGTGAAAACCATCAGCAAAGTCGCGCGCGGCTTGGTCGGACGCAGCGATGACGATCTTGAACGTATCACTGCCTTGGCCCAGCAGTACGAAACGAAGCGAAAGGGCATCGCGCCGCGCGTTCGGGCGAAGCTACACCGGTTCACAGAGCAGCGAATCCAGCGGATGATTGACCTCACGGATACGCTTCTTCGCGAAATCAATGTTGAGATCGACCGAAGACGGAAGGCGTTTCGTCGCGAACACGGGTTCTTGCCGCAACCCGGCGATGTGACAGATGCGGAGATGGCGCGCGACGTGATGGCGGCGCTGGCGCATGCGATCATGATGAAGCGGGCTCCGCGCCGCGAAAACCTGATCGGCCTGCGCCTCGACTGGGTCAGCTGGCAAGACGGGCGCGCGATTATCCGAATCCCAGCGATGCACGTGAAGATGCGCGATGTCAGGGATGCTGATCTCTTGATCCCGCTCGGGTCCTCCGCGAGCAAGCTGCTGCGAGTCTACCTTGACAGTGTTCGTGCGAAAGCGCTGCGCGCGGGAGACGAGGCGAACCCGCATCTCTTTCCCGGCCAGGACACGAGAAGCGCCGGATGTGGACAGCCGTACAGGAACTTGCTCACACGTCTCATGCGCC
>SKNJ01000266.1 GCA_007120575.1 Thioalkalivibrio sp. | reverse complement strand
GGCGGGTGGGCGTTGTGCACGGCGGTGAAGGCCATCGGGACCGCCCAGGCAAACGCCGCGCCCAGATGCACCTGGGGGAAGTGGTGAAAGCGCTTCATGAACGGATAGGTCGCGGCGAGTGCGACTGCGACCACGGCATAGGCGATGGTCAACGGGTTGGTGAACAGCACCAGTAGGAAGGCGGCCAGGCTCAACGCCGCGAACACGCCCAGGGCTTCGCGCGGCGTGATGCTGCCGATCGCAAGGGGCCGCTCGCGGGTGCGCGCGACATGTGCATCGATGTGACGGTCGGCGTAGTCGTTGATTGCGCAGCCGGCCGAACGCATCAGCACCACACCGGCCACGAAGATGAAGATCAGATGCGCCGGGGGCAGGCCGTCCGCGGCCAGCCACAGCGCCCAGAGGGTCGGCCACAGCAGCAGGTAGATGCCGACCGGGCGGTCGAGCCGGATCAGCCGGGCATATTCCTGCAGGCGTGTGCGCGGGGTCATCAGGTCGTTGCGGGAGGGGCGCCGGGGGCGCTCAGGCCTTTGTGGTTCCGTTTCCGTTCTCGGTGACAAGACCGTGAGTGCGCAGCTTCTTGCGCAGGGTGGCGCGGTTCAGCCCGAGCAGGGCGGCGGCTCGGCTCTGGTTGCCGCCGCAGCGCTCCAGCACGCAGGCTAGCAGCGGGCGTTCTACCTCGTTCATCACCAGTGCGTACAGGTTGTGGCTGGTCTGGCCGTCGAGGGTGTCGAAATACTGGTTCATCGCCTCTTGCACTGACTCGGCCAGTACACAGTCCGAGGTCGCGGCACCGGGCGTGGCGGGCTCGCTGCGGTCCGCTTCCGGCTGCAAATCCGTGATCATGCCGCCTCCCTGATAGTCCCGGTCATGATGGCGCGCAGGCAGTGCCTTTGTTCGCTGGCCGTGGATGCGGCGAGAAGATCGGCCCGTGCCGCCCGGGTATGGACCTCCCCCAGGTCCAGGCGCTCAAGATACCAGCCCAGATGCTTGCGCGCGATACGCACGCCCTGCGGTTCGCCGTACTGGGCGTGCAGCGCGCCGATGTGCTCCTCGACCAGGGCCAGCCAGACGGCCCGATCCGGGGGTGCCGGAACCGGTTCGCCGGCCAGCGCGGCGCGGATCCGGCCCGGCAGCCAGGGCTGTCCCTGGGCGGCGCGCCCGACCATGATCCCGGCCGCGCCGGTCTGTTCCAGAACCTGGCGGGCGGTGTCGATGCCGTCGATGTTGCCGTTGGCCAGTACCGGTATGGAAACGCCCTGTACGATGCGGCGGATCGCCGCATGGTCGACGGGTCCGCGGTACCCGTCGGCACGGGTCCGGCCGTGCACCGCGAGCATGGCGATGCCGGCATCCTCGGCGAGCGCGGCGATCGTCTCGCCGTTCACGTGCGCGCGGTCCAGGCCCAGACGCATCTTCAGGGTGACGGGTACGGCGACCGTTCCGGTCAGGGCCTGCAGCAGCTCGCGCACCAGGCCAGGATCGCCGAGCAGGGCGGAACCGGCCGCCTGGCGGCAGACCTTTTTCGCCGGGCAGCCCAGGTTCAGGTCGATGATGTCCGCGCCGCGCGCGACATTCTCGCGGGCGGCGCTGGCCAGCATCTCCGGGTCGTTGCCCAGCAGTTGCACGATGCGTGGACGTGGTTCTGCGCGATGATCCAGGCGGTGGCGGCTCTTGCGGCTGTTCCACAGGCGCGTGTCGGAAGTCACCATCTCCGACACCGCCGCGCTGGCACCGCAGCGCCGCGCCAGCAGGCGGAACGGACGGTCGCTGACGCCCGCCATCGGGGCGAGGAACACGACCGGATCGGGAATGGTGTGGGGGCCGAGCTGCATGCGAGTGGAATAACCGGATCTGGGTGCCGAACAATCCACAAGTTTAGCAGGGCATCGGGCAGTCTGCCCCGTGGGGTATGGGTGTTCCGGTCTTGTCCTATCGTGCCGTTATGCGCACGCCGCTGATCTGCGGATGCGGGGCCCCGAGCGTTAACGCGATGGGCCAGACGTGGCCGGGTTCCAGGCGGGAGGACTCTGGCGGGCGGTATTGATCGGGAGGCAGCCACAACCGTCCATGCTCGGTGCCCAGGGCGTCGGACAGCACCACCTCCAGCCCGGGCCAGGGCTGGGGCACTGAGCTTTGCAGTTCGAAGCGCACTTGCAGCCGGGTGCGGCCGGGGTCCTCGACCCATTCCGGTGCCGAGAGCCGGACGGCCGCGGGCGCGCCCCAGTGGGGGCACGGCGCCATATCGCACAACAGGCCGCGCAGGTGATCGACCCGGGGGTGGGTGCCTGGCGGAAACGGTGGCGCCAGCAGCAGCTGCAGGGTCAGGGCGGCGGCCAGGCCGAGGCTGACCAGGACGGAGGGCCACCGATTGCGGGCAGCGGTCGTGGCGGGTGGTGCGAGCGCGGCGCGGTCGGACTCGATGTCCAGGGGCGCGCGTGCGGGGGTAGCGCTGCTCGCGATGCGCGCGGGGCCGTGGGCGATGACCGGGGTGATGCCGGTACCTTCGACCTGCGTGCCGGCCCCGGCGATCTCCAGCGCCGCGAAAAGCTCGAAGGTGCCGCCACAGGCATTGCAGCGAACCCTGCCATGCTGAAGGTCGGGACTGCGCGCCACGGCATGGGCGACGCCACAGTGCGGACAGCGCGCGAGCATGGGCGGGACCTCCGTGCATGCCCGAGGGTCCTCGGGCGTGGATGCGGCCAGCGGGACGCGCGGGTATCAGCGCGTCGTGCGGGGTTCCTTGCGCCGCCCGCCGAGCAGGGCCCAGCCCTCGCGGGTGTTCTCGACCCCGATATCGAAGGCATCGGCATAGGCGGCCATGACCTCGTCGGCCTGGCGCTCGAGCAGCCCCGCCAGCAGGATGCGCGCGCCGGGCCGCGCGGCCCGGGCCAGCAGTGGTGCGAGCTCGATCAGGGGCTTGGCCAGGATGTTCGCGAGCACCAGGTCGAAGTCCGCATCCGGTATCGGGTGGTCGGTCAGGCCGACCTCCAGGGCCGTGGTCGGGATATCGTTGGCATTTGCGTTGTCACGGGTCGCCTGGGTGGCCTGGGCATCGATATCGATGCCCAGGGCTTCGCGCGCCCCGAGTTTCAGTGCGGCGATTGCCAGGATGCCGGAGCCGCAGCCGTAGTCGAGCACACGCTGGTTACGCGGCGGGTGCAGAGCCAGGCTGTGCAGGCACATGGCGGTGGTCGGGTGATTGCCGGTCCCGAATGCGAGGCCCGGATCGAGGTGTACGAAGACGCCGTCGTCGGTCTCCGGTTCTTCCTCCCAGGAGGGTACGATCCACAGCGGGCCACCACAGTGGATCGCATGCAGGCCGTCGAGGCCGGCGCGCACCCAGTCCTGGTCCTCGATCGCGTGGACCTGGATGGTTTCGGGCGGCGATGACTGTCGCTCCAGCGCGGCCGCCGCCAGATCCGCCTGGGTGGAGTCGGCGAACACCGCCTTCAGGCGGATCGCTGACCATAGCGGGTGGGTACCCGGTGGCGGCTCGAACAGGGGCTCGTCGGCAGCGTCGAACAGCTCCACGCTGACCGCGCCCAGTTCGAACAGGGCATCCTCCAGGGGTTCGGCCTGGTCGGGGGTGATCTGGCACTCGAGTTCGGAAAGGCTCATTGGCGGACTCGTGGGGGGCGGCGTCACCCCTGTGATTTCAGCTTCTTTTCGAGGTAGTGGATGTCCGGGCCGCCGCGCTGGAAGTTGGCGTCGTTCATCAGGTCGCTGTGCAGCGGGATATTGGTCTTGATGCCGTCGACCACGATCTCGCCCAGGGCGCCACGCATGCGCGCGATGGCGATGTCACGGGTGGGTCCATGCGCGATCAGCTTGCCCACCATGGAATCATAGTACGGGGGCACGGCATAACCGTTGTAGATGTGGGTGTCCATGCGGATCCCCGGACCGCCCGGCGCGTGATACTGCTGGATGGTACCGGGGCTGGGCATGAAGGTGGCCGGGTCCTCGGCATTGATGCGGCACTCGATCGCGTGGCCGTTGATGTGCACATCGTCCTGGGTGATGCCCAGCGGCTGGCCCGCGGCGATCCGGATCTGCTCGCGCACCAGGTCGATACCGGTGACCTGCTCGGTGACGGTATGCTCGACCTGCAACCGTGTATTCATCTCGATGAAGTAGAACGCGTCGTCTTCGAACAGGAACTCGAATGTGCCGGCCCCGCGGTACCCAATCTCCTGACAGGCCCGGACCAGGCGTTCGCTCATGCGCTGGCGGTGCTCCTCGCTGATTCCGGGTGCCGGGGCCTCCTCGATCACCTTCTGGTGGCGGCGCTGCATCGAGCAGTCGCGTTCGCCCAGGCAGACCGCGTTGCCCTGGCCGTCCGCCAGGATCTGGAATTCCACGTGACGCGGGTGCTCCAGATACTTTTCCATGTACAGCGTGCCGTCGCCGAAGCCCTGCTGGGCCTCGTTGCGAGTCAGCGAAATCGCGCTCAGCAGGGCGCCCTCGGTGTGCACTACGCGCATCCCCCGACCACCCCCGCCGGCCGCGGCCTTGATGATGATGGGATAGCCGATCTCGCGGGCGAGCGCCAGGTTGGTCTCGGGGTCGTCGCCGAGCGCCCCGCCGGAGCCGGGAACACAGGGGACGTCGGCGGCCAGCATGGCCTGCTTGGCCGAGACCTTGTCGCCCATCAGGCGGATGGTCTCCGCGCGCGGGCCGATAAAGGCGAACCCGCTGGATTCGACCCGCTCGGCGAAGTCGGCATTCTCCGACAGGAAGCCGTAGCCCGGGTGGATCGCGCCGGCATCCGTGACCTCGGCGGCGGCGATCAGCGCGGGAATATTCAGGTAGCTCTCGCCGGAGGCCGCGGGCCCGATGCAGACCGATTCGTCCGCCAGGCGGACGTGTTTCAGGTCGCGGTCGGCTTCGGAATGGGCGGCCACCGTCGCGATGCCCATCTCGCGGCAGGTGCGCAGGATACGCAAGGCGATCTCGCCGCGGTTGGCGATCAGGATTTTCTCAAACATGCTCGGACCTGTTTCCAGCGAAGCCGGGGACGTGGGCCCCGGCGGATGGGTTCATCCGATGATGAACAGCGGTTGCCCGTATTCGACCGGGTTCCCGTTCTCGACCAGGATGTCGCGGATCGTGCCGCCCTGTTCGGCCTCGATCGGGTTGAGCATCTTCATCGCCTCGATGATGCACAGCGTCTCGCCTACCTCCACGGTCTGCCCGACCTCCACGAATGGCTTGGCGCCGGGGTTGGGGGCGCGGTAGAAGGTCCCCACCATCGGCGCGGTGACGCGGTAGCCATCGGGTTCGGGCGGGGTATCGGCGGCGGCTGGCGGGCTCGGCGCGGGACTCCCGGAAACCGGTGGTGGCGGTGCTGGTGCCGGGGCGGCGGGGGCCACCGGTGCAGCGGCGCTGCCGCCGGGCGAACGGGTGATGCGGACAGATTCCTCGCCCTCGTGGATCTCGATCTCGTGGATCCCGCTCTCGTCGAGCAGGTCGATCAGCTTCTTGACCTTGCGAATGTCCATGGATGCCTATGACTCCTTGATGGCGGCAAGTGCCGCATCCAGCGCCAGCCGGTAGCCGATGACCCCGAAACCGCTGATGGTTCCGGACGCGACAGCGGCCAGGCGCGAGGTTTGCCGAAATTCCTCGCGGGCGTGGATGTTGCTGACATGAATCTCGTAGAAGGGGATTGCGACACCGAGCAGGGCATCGCGCAGGCTCACGCTGGTGTGGGTCAGCCCGCCTGGATTGATCAGGATGCGCCGCACGCCTTCCTCGGGTGCGGCGTGGATCCGGTCGATCAGCGCGCCCTCGTGATTGCTCTGGAAACAGACCAGCGATTGACCGGCCTGTTCGGCGCGCGCGACGAGTTCGGCCTCGATATCCGCCAGGCGCTGTTGTCCGTAGCGTTCTGGCTCCCGTTGTCCCAGGAGGTTCAGATTGGGGCCGTTGAGCAGGAGGATGGACGCCATGACGGGGTAATCGGTTGCGATCCTGTCGGGATTGGACGCGAATGCACCGAAACTGGAAGGTGCGGCGGATGCCGGGGATTCTGCCGCAGGCGGGGTGCGGGTGTCCAGCCATGGACCGGAGCGGCATGTGACCATGCGCTCCGGCTGCACCAGGTCGGGTTTACAGGTAGGTGTCCAGCCAGGCGTCGAGGTGCTCCGGCTCGACCTCGCCACGATGGGTCTCGACGATGTTGCCGTCGCGGTCGATCAGTACGGTATAGGGGAGGGCCCCGATGCGGTTGCCGTACTGGTAGCCGACCTCCATGGCCTCGTCCTGACCGATCAGCACCGGGAACTCGATGCCAAACTCATCCACGAAATGCTGGGTGGCCGTGTGTTCGTCGATCGCCACCGCGACGATGGTGAAACCGTCGTCGCGGTGGCTCTCGAAGCTGTCCTGGAACAGCGGCATTTCTTCCTTGCATGGTGGGCACCAGGTCGCCCAGAAATTCAGCAGCACGAGGTCGCCATCCCACTGGCTCAGCGGCTGTGCGTTGCCGTCCAGGTCCGGCAGGGTGAAATCGATACGTGTCTCGCCGGCGGCACTGGCGCTGTTGCCGCCTGTGTCGGTAGCCTGGCTTGCGGGGGCGTCGGCATTACCGCAGCCGGCGGTCAGCCCCAGGGTGGTGGTCAGCAGCCCCGCGAGGGCGAGCTGGTGCAGCGGAAGGCGATTCATGGGCGGGCCCCGATGGCATTTTCGATATGGGCGAGGAACCGGTCGGCGTTGAGGTAGCCGACCTGGCGGTAGTTGGGAAGTTCGTTGCCGTCGGCGTCATAGAAGATCATCGCCGGTGGCCCGAACAGGTTGAAGTGGCGCATCAGGTCACGGTGCTCGGAGGTGTTGTCGGTGACGTCCGCCTTCAGCAGGTGTACGTCGCTCATGGCCCGGAGCACGCGCGGGTCCTGGAAGGTGGTGCGATCCAGGCGTACGCAGTCCACGCACCAGTCGGCGTAGAAGTCGAGGAACACGGGCCGGCCGTCGTCGCGGGCGCGGGCGACCTCGCGTTCCACGTCTGTCAGGCTGTCGACGTAGGTGAACTCCATCGCGGTCGGCCCGGATGGCTCGCCGGTGGCCGTCACCGCGGGCTGGTTGAGCGTGGCCAGCGGGCGGAAGATGTCCTTGCCGCCGGTGGCCGCGCCCAGCATCAGCAGCACGCCGTAGATCAGGAGCACCACGCCCAGGCCCTTCCACAGGGTGTACCAGCCGGAGGTGCCCTCCGGCAGGGTCCGCAGCGCACCCATGTAGACAGCGGTCACGATCAGCAGGATCGCCCACAGGAACATCGCGAGCTCGCCCGGGATCACCCGTTCGAGCAGCCAGATGCCGATGGCCAGCAGGCCGATCCCGAACACCGCCTTGATGGTATCCATCCACGGCCCGGCCTTCGGCAGCAGGCGCCCGGCGGAGGTGCCGATGGCCAGCAACGGGGCGCCCATGCCCATGCTCAGCGCGAACAGCGCGATGCCGCCCAGCAGGGCATCACCGGTGTGGCTGATGTAGAGCAGTGCGCCGATCAGCGGCGCGGTCACACAGGGGCCGACGATGAGCGCCGAGAGGAAGCCCATGATTCCGGCGCCGACGTAGGTGCCGCCTTCCTGCTTGTTGCTGATCTGCGATAGCTTGCTCTGCACGCCGGCCGGCATCTGCAGCTCGTAGAAGCCGAACATCGACATCGCCAGGGCGATGAAGATGATCACGAAGGTCCCGATAATCCAGGGGTTCTGGAATGCCGCCTGCAGGTTGGCACCGGCCAGGCCCGCGAACACCCCGGCAATGGTGTAGGTCAGCGCCATGGCCAGCACGAACACCAGTGAGATCAGGAACGCCTTGCGCGTGGTCAGGTTCTTCTGCCCGATGATGATGTTCGACAGGATCGGGATCATCGGGAACACGCAGGGGGTGAAGGTCAGCAGCAGCCCGAAGCCGAAGAAGGCCAGGGCGACCAGCCAGATCTGGCCATCCGCCAGCTGGGCCGCGATACGGTCCTGCTGGGTGACGGGTGCCGCTGCGTCGTCATCATCCTCGCGGGCGTCGTCGCCGGTGTCCGGCAGCGCATCGCTGTCGGCCTCGGCGGCCAGTTCGGAGGCGAAGGTGACCGAGACCTCCTGGGTCAGCGGCGGGTAGCACACGCCGGCGTCGGCGCAGCCCTGGTAGTCGATTGCCAGGGTAAGGTCGGCGACGTCATCCGCGTCGCGCAGCACCGGGACGAGGATCTCCACCTGGTCGCGGTAGACCTGGCTCTCGCCAAAGAACTCGTCCTCCTGCACCTGGCCGTCCGGCGGGTTGATCGGCCCCAGCTCGATGCCCTCGCCCTCGGCCACGCGTACGTCCAGCTTGTCGCGGTAAAGGTAGTAGCCCTCGGCGATGTCGAAGCGCAGGATGACCGCGTTCTGGCTGATGGCCTCCAGCGAGGCGGCGAAGGCTGCCTCCGGTTCCAGCAGTTCGTCATTCACTGCGCCGAAGTCCCGCGACAGGTCGCCGAGCGCATCCAGTGCGCCCGGTTCCCCGGCAGTCTCTTCCGCTGTGGCCGCGCCCGGCAGGCCGGGCAGGGTCAGGGCGACGGTCTGGAAGTGCGGCGGATAGCAGACCCCGAGATCGGCGCAGCCCTGTGAACGCGCGGTCAGCTCGATGTCGGTACTGGCCGCTGCCCGCACCGGCAGTTCAATGCTGATCTGCCCGCGATAGGTCTCGACCCGCCCGAAGAATTCGTCTTCCTTGACCTCGCCATCCGGGATGCGGGGCTCGCCCAGCTCCAGTCCCTCGCTCTCGGGTTCGAAGCGGAACTGTTCGCGGTACATGTAGTACGCGTCCGCGATGTCCCAGGTCAGGCGCAGGGTCTCGGCATCGACCGCCTCGGCATTCAGGCTGAAGGCGTCGTCCGGATCCAGCAGCTCGTCCTCGAAGATGGCACTGGCCAGGCCGGGGATCAGCGTCAGCGCGACCAGCAGGGTGGCGAGCCAGCGGCGCAGGGTCATGAGGTGCATTGCGTTATCCAGTTCAGGTAGTCGGGCAGCCCGGCCTCGATCGGCAGGGCGATGATTTCCGGGGTTTCGTATGCATGTTGGTCCGCGAGATTTGCCTGGAGTTCGTCCAGGCGGTTCGCGGAGGTCTTGATCAGCAGGGTGACCTCGTTGTCGACCTCGATGCGGCCTTGCCACTGATAGACCGAGCGGCCCGGTGGCAGGACATGCACACAGGCCGCGAGGCCCTGTTCGACCAGGGCCCCGGCCAGGGTGTCAGCGGCCTGCGGGTCGTCCAGGGTCGTGATCACCAGCCACGCGGCCGGAGCCCGGTTCGGCCGGGATTGCGGCGAACTCATGTGCCCTCCGATCAGTTGCGGTGATCGAATTCAATGCGTGCGGGCTGGCCGGGCCGCAGCCCGTTCCCGTCCCCGGGCGAGAAGCTGACTTCGACGCGGTAGCCGCGATCGGGTTCCTCGCCCGTCGGTTCCCAACCGAGCGCCGCGACCTCGCCGGAGTGGCGCGTGCCGTCGATCACCACCGTGGCACCCTGGCCCACGGCCAGGTTGGCCAGGGCGGAGACCGGGACCAGCGCGGTGGCCCGCATCGGGTCGGTGGTGCCCAGTTCGGCCAGCACCGGCGGGACCAGCGCGGGATTCACGTATTCCCCTGTGCGCACATGCAGGCGTGTAATGCGGCCGTGGGCCGGAGCGCGGACAGTGGCGTCGTCGCGGTCGGCGCGAGCACGGTCGCGGCGCGCCTGCGCCTCGGTCAGGCGTGCCGCGACCGTGGCCTGCTCGATCCGCGCGAGTTCCAGTTCGCGGGCCGCGATCAGGGTCTGGTCGTACAGGTCCTGAGCCTTGTCGGCCTCGCGGTCGGCTTCGGCCAGTTCAAGTTCCAGTCGCTGCACGGCGGCCTCGGCGGCGCGCAGGTCGGCATCGACGCGTCGGGTATCCAGACGGAACAGGGGCGTGCCGGCCTCCACATGGGTGCCGACCCGGGTTTCCACCTGACGCACGATCCCGGCCACCGGCGCGGTGACACGATGGCGTTCGCCCCAGTCGAGCTGGGCCTCCACGCTCTCCTGGGCCGGGAGCGGAGACGCCAGCAGGGTGAGCGCGACGGCCAGGGCCGTGGCGGAAGGCAGCGCGGTTGGGCGGATGGTACGGGACATGGGCGGTTCTCCTGTCCGGTCGCCGGTGCGTGGCGACCCGGGGTGGTTATTCGGTGTGGTCGGCGACCTGGCGGAACGGGCTCAGTTCGGGGCGGCCAGTCAGCAGGGCCAGGCGCTCGTGAGTCATCGCCAGTTGGAATTCGGTCTGGGCGTTGAAATGTGCCGCCGCGCTTTGCTGGACCATCGAGTCGCCGAGATCGGCCTGGTCTTCGATGTCGTAGAGGTAGCGCGCGCGGTCGATATAGAGTTCACGGTAATCCATCCGCCACACGGCCTCGTCGCGCTGGACCCTCAGGGTCTGCGCCTCGTGATAGAGCTCGCGCAGGCGGTTGCGGGCCTCGATGCGGGCCTGGGCCAGACCTGCCTCGGCGCGCTGGCGCTCGGCTACGGCCTGTCCGACACGGGCATCGCCGCGCCGCCCCTCGTACAGGGGTACCTCCAGCACCAGCCCGGCGGCGAACGGGTTGCGATTGCCGCCGCCCAGCTCGCGGTGCCACCAGCCGCTCTCGGCCTCGGCATACAGGCGTGGCCGCCGTTCGGTGCGGGCGGCCTCGACACTCCTTGCCGCCGCTTCCACGCGGTGACGCTCCACGGCCAGTTGCGGGTTGCCCTGGTCGAGGGCCTCCAGCAGTTCGTCGAGTTCGGGCAGTTCGGGCAGTTCCAGCGGGAGGGATGGCGGCAGCGGGTCGCGCACGCGCTCGTCCGGGCGATTCAGGGCCTCGGCCAGCGCCGCACGCGTGCGGCGCTGTTCCAGCAGGGCACGCTGGCGCTGTACCCGCTTGGTCTGGTATTCGGACTCCAGACGGAACAGCTCGATGTCCGAGACCTGGCCGAGTTCGTTGCGCTCCTCGGCACGCTCCTTGGAGACGTAGGCGGAGGCCATGTCCTCGGTGTCGCGGGCAAAGGCGAGGTCGGCGAGCACGACGTCGAAGTAGCGCTCCAGTGCTTCGATCCGCTGGCGGGCGTGCGCCAGGTGCTCGCGCTCGCGCGCCGCCTCCAGGTGCCGAGTCCCGGCCGCCTCGCGAGCCCCGGAGCGGCCGAAATCGCTCAGCAGCTTGCGCGCCACGATGGAGGCGCGAGAATCATTGCGACTGCGATCGTCGACCAGGTCGTTGGGTTCGATCCAGCGGGCCTCAAGGCGTGCGTCCAGGCGAACATCGCGCTCGGCGCGGGTGGCCTCCAGCGCGGCTGTGGCGCGTTCGCGTTCCGCGCGCGCCTGCTGTACCCGCGGGTGTCGGGTGTCGACCGCCGCAAGTACGTCGTCCAGGCGCAGGAAACGCGGCAGGCTGTCATCCTCTTGCGCAGCGGCCTCGTCCTGGGCGCTCGTCCAGACCGGCAGCCCGGCCAGCGGCAGAGCGAGGACGGCGGCCAGCACCAGGGCGCCCGCGCGGGGGCGGCATGGGTGTAATGGCGTCATGCGTTGTTCCTTCCGATCCGTCCGGGGGACACCGCTTCCGGATGCCCCCGTGCCTTTTTGTTATTGGTGATGGAACCCGATGGATCCGGCCCATAGTATGGCGCTTCCCGGTGCTCGGGATAGTCGTGCCGACGCTGCGGCGCGCTGTCATGGCGCGTCGCGGCGAGGATGCGCCTGCGAGTGGACTAGGAGCCTGTCGGATTTGGGACTGATCTGCTGCGCGCGTGGGAAGGTGGCCCATTTTCCCGCTCTCTCTCGTTACATAGTCCCCACTATGCGCCTCGAGAGACCGAAAAAATGGTCTCACTCTCCCGCCACGCTCGCGACGATCGCCCAAATCCGACAGGCTCCTAGCGCCCGTCCAGTTCGCGCTTGAAGCGGGTGAAGTTCTGATCCCGGTAATGCCCCTCGGCCACGAACTCGCCCAGTTGCATGAACTCGCGGGTATTGCGCGTGGCACCGGTAAAGCGGGCGATCGGCTCGCCGTCCAGATCGAAGAACTGAAAGACCGGGGTGGCGCGTACCCGGAAGTCGCGAGTGGCGAAGTCCATCATCGTCTTGCTCTCGCCGTCGAAGGTCACGACCTCGATTGCCCCCTCGACATCGACCGCAAAGACCGCGAAATGCTCCCCGAAATATTCCTGAACCTCCGGCTGATTCAGGACCTGGTTTTTCATGCGATGGCAGAACGGGCAGTCGGCCATCTCGAAGAACAGCAGGATGCCCTTCTTGCCGTCCGCGCGCGCCATCTCCAGTTCCTCGGGGAAGTCTCCGAAGGTTGGATCGAAGAAGTGATGATCCGGGTCACGCGGATCCTCCACACCAGCCTGGGTCAGCGCGGGGAGCAACAGGGCGGCGAGCAGTGCAAGCATGGGAAATCGGAACACGGTGCGCATTTCGGGTCACGCCTCCTGGTTATATATCGATGGCCATATGCAGCGTAAGACGCATGGAAGGGTGGCGGAATTCCCTCGTGTGCTCAAGCGGTATCGGTTTCCCGTGTTTCCGCCTCCGCGCGGGGTCGATCGACAGCCGTGGGGGCGCGTGTTCCAATGGGTCGGGACGTCCCGTGGGAACCCGAAATGCGTAACCCCCTCTTTCCCCTGTTTGCCTTCCTGGGCCTGGTGCTGATCGAAATCTTCGGTTTCGCCTGGGTGGGTGATGCCGTGGGTGCCCTGATGACGGTGGTGCTGGTGATCGTCACGGCGGCGGCCGGGCTGCTGTTGTTCCGGGTGCAGGGTTTTTACCACTGGCGGCGGCTGCAGCAAAGTCTGGCGCAGGGCGAGGTCCCGGCGAGGGGGCTGGTCGAAGGCTGGCTGCTGATGTCGGCCGCCGTGCTGCTGTTGCTGCCGGGATTTTTTACCGATGCCGCGGGCTTCGTGTTGCTGATCCCGCCGCTGCGGCGCTGGGCGGCGGCCGGCATCCTGCGCCGCGGGATGGTGCGTACTCGGGCCGGTGGCCCCGGGGCTGCACAGGGCAGCGGTACCATCGAGGGTGAATTCCGCCGCCATGAAGACGGCACCGAGACGCCCGACGACCGCCTGGATCACGACGACCGTCGCTAGCCCGGATGTTTCATGAATTGCACGCGCCTCCGCTTTTGTGAAGCGCGCTCTTGACTCGCCTCTGTGTGCCCCTATTATTAGCACTCGTCAGGGGTGGGTGCTAACAGGGCGCCTGCCCGACAACCCCATTTTCCTGTTGAAGACATCCCAATAAGGAGTTCGCACCATGAACCTGCGGCCTTTGCACGATCGAGTCATCGTGAAGCGTATGGAAGAAGAACGCACCACCCCCGGCGGCATTGTGATCCCGGATTCCGCGGCCGAGAAGCCGATCCGTGGCGAAGTGGTCGCGGTGGGCAACGGCAAGATCCTGGAGAACGGCGAGGTCCGCGCGCTGGACGTGAAGGCCGGCGACAAGGTCCTGTTCGGCAAGTACTCCGGCACCGAGGTCAAGGTCGAT
>SKNJ01000019.1 GCA_007120575.1 Thioalkalivibrio sp. | reverse complement strand
GCCAGGATCGCGATCTCGTGGATCTGCAGCGCGGCCCAGTCGACCTGCCCGACACCCACGTCGAACAACTGCGCCGTCACGCCGACCAGGCCCGCGGTCATCGCGACGATCACGATCACGTAGTAGCGCAGGTAGCCGTTCTGCAACACGCGAGTCTGCCATTCGGACAGCGCCACCAGGCCGTCCATCATTTTGAAGTAGCCCTTCTCCGGCCCGTATTCGGCCGCGCGGTCCACCCATGCCAGCGCGCGGCGTGCCTGTTCCCAGCGCCAGTACAGGACACCACCGGCCACCAGGCTGAACGCGGAGATCGCAAGCGGCCAGTTAAGCCCGTGCCACAGCGCCAGATAGCCGTCCACCGGCGCGCCCTGCACGCTGGCCGCCGCGGCGTTGACCAGGCCCTCGTCCGCCAGCCCCGGCCCGAGACCGAAGATCAGGCCCAGACTCGCGAGTACCGCCGGGCCGGCGAGCATGGCCACCGGGGCATCGTGGTGCGGCGTCTTCGGCGTCTCCACCTTCGCCCCGAACCAGGGGCGGATACCCACGATGGCGGCCACCGCGACCCCGAGGATCGCGGTCAGAACCGCCAGCAGGGCGAGGATGCCGCCCAGGCTTGGTGCGTCAAGCACCGCCTCCAGCATCAGTTCCTTGGCCACGAAACCGAACAGCGGGATGACCCCGCCCAGCGACAGTGCCGCCAGGATCGCGAACGCCGCCGTCACCGGGAGCGCGCTGCGCAGCCCCCCGGTCTGCAGGAAGTCCTTCGCCCCGGCCTCGTGATCCAGGATGCCGGCGACCAGGAACAGCGCGCCCTTGTACAGGGAATGCGCCAGCAGGAAGGCCATCGCCGCCATCAGCGCGGTCTCGGTACCAATCCCGATCAGCATGGTCAGCGTGCCCAGTGCCATCACGGTGGAGTACGCCAGCACCTTCTTCACGCCGGTCGAGCGGAAGGCCAGGAAGACCCCGGTGAACATGGTCACCGCGCCGAACAGCGCCAGCGTGGTGAACCAGATATCGGTCCCCCCCAGCGAGGGATTCAGGCGCGCCATCAGGTACACGCCCGCCTTCACCATGGTGGCCGAGTGGAGGTAGGCGGAGACCGGCGTCGGCGCGGCCATCGCGCGCGGCAGCCAGAAGTGGAACGGGACCTGGGCCGACTTGGTGAATGCCCCGAGCAGAATCAGGATCAGCAATGGCAGGTACAGCGCGTGCTCGCGCACCACGTCGCCATTGTTGAGGATCTCGGACAGCTCCCAGGAACCACCGGCCATCGCCAGCATGATGATCCCGGCCAGCAGCGCCAGGCCGCCGCCCACCGTGACGAACAGCCCCTGCAACGCGTACTTCCGCGCGTCCGCGTTCTCGTGGTTGTAGCCGATCAGCAGGTAGGACGTGATGCTGGTCAGCTCCCAGAACACGAACATCGCGACCAGGTTGTCCGCCAGCACCAGCCCCAGCATGGAGCCCATGAAGGCCAGGATGATCACGTAGAAGCGCCCGAGGTCGCGGTCCCCCTCGAGGTAGCGCCCGGCATAGGTAACGATGAAGAAGCCGATGCCCGAGATCAGCAGCGCGAACAGCAGCGACAGCCCGTCCACCAGGAACGAGAGCTGGATATCCAGCCCGGGCAGCCACGGCCAGGCCAGTACGATGGACTCGCCGCTGGAGACCGCCGGCAGGAAGCTGAGGAAATAGACGAACAGCGCCGCCGGCAACAGACCCAGCACCCAGCCACTGGTACGGCCGGTCAGGCGGTGGACCGCGGGGGCAGCCGCCGCCACCAGGAACGTTGAGAGAATTGCGTAAAGCATCCAGGCAATGTTCCTTGCGGATCCGGATGTTGGAAGACGCGGCTATGCATGCGGCGCCCAGGCAAGCTGGCGAAGACTACCGGCTCTCCGGGGGCCGCGCAAGCAACACGATCCGGGCGGGGATACCACGGTGTTCCGTCCCGCGCCCCGCCCGGGCGCTACCGGTGTTTCTCCAGGGAAATACCGATCAATCCAGCCAGTCGCCGCTGCGGCGCCGCCGCGGCAGGCGCGTCAGGATGATCCCCAGCAACACGCTGCCGATGGTCACGACCGCACCGGTCATGAACCATTTGCGCTGGCTGTCGGCCTTCATCACTTCCACCTGGCGACGGAACCCGTCGGCCGCATCGCGGGCATCGATCAATTCACGCTCCAGACGGGCGTTCTCGCGCTGGATCTCTTGCGGTCGCGCAGCCACGTCGCGCAGTTCCTCGAGTTCGTCCTCCATCTCCGCGATATGCGCCTGCAAACGATCGCGCTCGCCCTCCAGCGTGCGCCGGGTATCCAGCAACTCCGCGATCCGGCCCTCCTGGTCGTCGGCCCCGGAGCGGATCTCCGCGAGTTCCGCCTCGACCTCGGCAAGGCGCTCGCGCGAATGCGGCTCGTCCTGCAGATAGCGCGTCAGGATCCAAGCCTCGTTCCCGCTGGGCAGGCGTACCCGGCTCCAGCCGGTGTCGGCCTGCTCCAGCACACTCAGCGGTTGTCCGGCACGCACCGCACTGACGATCCGGTTCTGCGTAGACGGGCCGCCGCGCACACCCACCTCCAGATCCTCGCTGACGAATTGCGTGGTCTGTGCGGCCGCCGTTGCGCTGGTCAGCAACAACACGCCGCCCAGCAACAGGCTCAGCATGCATTGCGAGGTTCGAAGCGTGCTCCCGGATACCGCCATTTTGTGCCCTCTGTCGCGCTGGAAAACGGACCGTATTCTACAGCGCCCGCCGCCCGGTGCGCGCTACCCGCGCACGTCCAGTGACCCATTTCACAATCCGCCACCATTGGCCGTGCGCCAGCGCCGGATCGCCTGTGGCACAAAGATCAGCAGTTCGAAACCTGCCGGCAGCAGGCGTCGCAGTTGGCAGGCGGTAACCGCCAGCAGATGCAGGACTCCCGCCAGCAGAGCCAGCAATACCGTAAGCGCCGCCCCCAGCAGCACGCGGGTCCCCTGCAAAACGGCAACCACCCACAGGGGCGCAAGGCCCACGACCAACGGAATCACCGCGCCCAGCAGCGCCCCGGTGCCCCGCTCGACCCAGCCCAGCGTCGCCGGCAACACATCCTCTCCGGCCAGCAGACTGTCGACCAGCTCCAACCGATAAGCCACCCATTCCAGGTGCCAGCCCGCCACCGCGGACAGCCCCACCACGCCCGCCAGGGCCAGCCCCCCGAGCACACCGAGCGCCCGGCGTGCCCAGGCCCCACCGTCAAACAGGGTCTGCGGCAACAGCCGCGACACACCACGCACCTCGGCCAGCAGCCAGCCGCTCGCGGCGGCCACGCCCAGCAGCACTGCAACCACCCGATCCGGTAGCGCCAGCGGACCGGATGCCATCGGTTCCGGGAACAGCCCCCCCAGTGCCGGGCCGAACAGTTCGCGGTACACCGCGACCGACAGGACCACCAAAATCAGCCCCGCGACTCCCAACAGCCACTGGGTCCCGGCCTGTGCATAGGCCGGCAGCAGGCGCCGGGCCGGATGATCGGTCTCGTCGCAGCGTGTCAGTGCCGTATCCAGCCGGTCGCCCTGACGCTGGAGGTCACCCAGGCGTTCCTGCAACCGCTTCAACCGCGCATTCAGCTCGTTGACCGGGCCTTCCATGCGCCGCCGCGCCATCAGCAGCCCGCGCGCCTCCTGGCGGTGTTCCTCGATGCCCAGGCGCGCAATGCGCAGCAGGGTCTCGCGCAGATCCTGGCCCAGCTTGTGGCTTTGCAGATTGTCCGCCACCGGGGCATTTGCCAGCGCCTCCAGGCGTGTGGCCCACGGGGGTTCCTCGACCAGACGCCCCTCGTCCCGCGTATACGCCGCCTGCAGCGCCTC